>JBPCVS010000019.1:0-18324 GCA_051010295.1 Parvibaculales bacterium
CCCATGTGACCGGCCATTTTTTTACCCTTAAAAACCCGCCCAGGGTCTTGGCATTGCCCAGTTGAGCCATGACTGCGGTGCGAAATGGATACGCCATGCGAAGCCCGAAGCCCACTAAAATTATGGCGTTTCATTGCGCCCGCAAAACCTTTACCAATGCTCACACCTGTTGCATCAACCCATTGGCCTTCAACAAAATGATTGGCCGCCAGTTCTGCCCCCACATCCAACATATTTTCCGCACTCACGCGAAACTCTGCCAACCGCCTTTTGGCCTCCACTTTGGCTTTGGCAAAATGGCCGCGCATGGCTTTATTGGTGCGGTTTATTTTGGCAAAGCCTGAGCCTAATTGCACCGCATTATAGCCGTCTTTTTCTTCGGTGCGTTGTGCCACCACTTGGCATTTATCAAGCTTTAACACAGTCACAGGAATATGCTGCCCAGCATCGGTAAAAATGCGGGTCATTCCTATTTTCTGCACTATCAATCCCGAACGCATCAATTCTCTATCCTCAATCCCTAAAGTTTAATCTGCACATCAACGCCAGCCGGCAAATCCAGCTTCATCAACGCATCAACCGTTTGTGGTGTTGGGTCAACAATATCAAGCAATCTTTTATGGGTGCGCATTTCAAATTGCTCACGGCTTTTTTTGTCAATATGCGGCCCACGCAAAACAGTAAATTTTTCAATATTTGTCGGCAACGGAATCGGCCCGCGCACATCGGCACCCGTGCGTTTGGCGGTGTTAAGAATTTCTCGCGCCGAATTATCCAAAACCCGATGGTCAAAGGCTTTTAGCCTAATGCGTATATTTTGATTCTGTGCCATATTTCTGTTCCAAAAATCCCTATTTAATAATTTGCGCAACCACGCCTGCACCGACTGTGCGTCCGCCTTCACGGATAGCAAAGCGCAACTTCTCTTCCATCGCAATCGGCACAATCAATTCAACTTCCATTTCAACATTATCACCCGGCATAACCATTTCGGTCCCCGAAGGCAGGCTCACAACACCTGTTACATCAGTTGTGCGAAAATAAAATTGCGGACGATAATTGGTGAAAAATGGCGTATGCCGACCGCCCTCATCTTTGGTCAAAATATATGCCTCAGCCTTAAACTTGGTATGCGGCGTGATAGAACCCGGCGCACATAAAACTTGCCCACGTTCAACCTCTTCGCGTTTTGTGCCACGCAACAAAACACCAACATTATCACCCGCCTCACCACTATCAAGCAGCTTGCGAAACATCTCAACACCTGTGCAAGTGGTCACTTGCGTATCTTTAATGCCAACAATCTCAATCTCATCGCCAACATTAATAATCCCGCGTTCAACACGCCCTGTTACCACCGTGCCACGCCCAGAAATGGAAAAAACATCTTCAATCGGCAATAAAAAAGGCTCATCTTTCGGGCGGTTAGGTTGAGGAATATGTTTATCAACCTCAGACATTAATGACAAAATCGCTTCCTTACCAAGCTTCTCATCACCACCTTCTAGTGCAACCAAAGCCGAACCCTTAACAATCGGTATATCATCACCGGGAAACTCATAAGAGGATAATAATTCGCGTATCTCCATCTCAACAAGTTCTAGCAATTCTTCATCATCAACTTGGTCAACCTTGTTCATAAAAACAACCAAAGCAGGCACACCAACTTGACGCGCCAATAAAATATGTTCTCGCGTTTGCGGCATCGGGCCATCAGCAGCATTAACAACCAATATCGCACCATCCATTTGTGCCGCACCAGTAATCATGTTCTTCACATAATCAGCATGGCCGGGGCAATCAACATGGGCATAATGGCGCGCATCTGTCTCATATTCAACATGCGCGGTAGAAATCGTAATACCACGTTCCTTTTCCTCAGGGGCTTTGTCAATATCAGCGTAATCAGAAAACTCCGCTCCGCCACTCTCTGACAAAATTTTCGTAATCGCAGCCGTCAAAGTCGTCTTGCCATGATCAACATGACCAATCGTGCCAATGTTACAATGCGGCTTCGTGCGCTCAAATTTCTCTTTTGACATATCCTAATCCTCTTCTCTCAATAAATTTAATTAAGCCAATTTTGCGATAACTTCATCAGACACTGCTTGTGGCACTGGCTCATAATGGCCAAATTGCATTGAATATTGTGCCCGCCCCTGCGTCATAGAGCGCAATGTGTTAACATAGCCAAACATATTGGCCAATGGCACCATCGCGGTTATCACTGAGGCATTGCCACGTGCCTCTGTGCCGCGCACCTGTCCGCGCCGACTATTAAGGTCGCCAATCACATCGCCCATATGTTCGTCTGGTGTAACCACTTCCACTTCCATAATGGGCTCTAGCAATTTAGCCCCCGCATCACGCGAAGCTTCGCGGAAAGCGGCGCGTGCCGCAATCTCAAAAGCCATAACGCTGGAGTCAACATCGTGATACGCGCCATCATGGAGTATCACTTTGAAATCAATCATTGGAAAACCCGCCAACACGCCATTTTCGCGCACACTGCCCACGCCTTTTTCAACGCCCGGAATATATTCTTTAGGGATTGCACCGCCGACAATTTTATTCACAAATTCATAACCACCGCCCGGCTCTAATGGCTCAATAGTCATTTTTACCCGCGCAAACTGCCCTGAGCCACCGGTTTGTTTTTTGTGCGTATAATCAACTTCAGTCAGCTTGGTAAATGTCTCACGATAGGCCACTTGCGGTGCGCCCACATTGGCTTCTACCTTAAATTCGCGCTTCATGCGGTCAATAATAATATCCAAATGCAACTCGCCCATACCAGCAATGACAGTCTGGCCGCTTTCCTCATCCGATTTAACACGGAAAGATGGGTCTTCTTGCGCCAAACGGCTGAGTGCCAGCCCCATTTTTTCTTGGTCACCACGCGTTTTAGGCTCAACCGCCACTTCAATAACCGGGTCGGGGAACTCCATGCGCTCTAGAATAACAGGGCTTTCGGGGGCGCATAATGTGTCGCCTGTTGTGGTGTCTTTCATGCCGACCAGCGCAACAATATCGCCCGCATAAGCTTCTTTAATCTCTTCGCGAGAATTGGCATGCATCTGTAGCATACGGCCAATGCGCTCGCGATTATCTTTCACTGTATTAATAACTGTTGACCCGCTTTCTAGCTTGCCAGAATAAATGCGGGCAAAAGTCAGTGAGCCGACAAATGGGTCATTGGCAATTTTGAAGGCCAGCATAGATAGCGGCTCATCATCGGAGGATTTGCGAATTATATCTTCTTCGGTTTTGGCATCAATGCCCTGAATGGCCGCCACTTCCAATGGTGAGGGCATAAAATCCACCACCGCATCTAACAGCGGTTGCACCCCTTTATTCTTAAAAGCTGTGCCATTCAAAACTGGCACAAAAACTTGGTCAATCGTGCCTTTGCGAATACAGCGCAACAATGCGGCCTCATCGGGTTCGGTGCCGTCCAAATAGGCCTCCATCACCGCATCATCCATTTCAACGGCAGTCTCCACCAGCATTGCACGATATTCATCGGCTTGGGCTTTTAAGCTGTCACGAATATCGGCATAGTCATATTCCGCGCCCAAATCTTCGGCCTTCCACAAAACTTCTTTCATTTTTACAAGGTCAATCAAACCTTCATAATTGGCCTCCGCGCCAATCGGCAGTTGCACCACAAGCGGCTGCGCACCTAGGCGGCTTTTAATCATTTCAACACAACGGAAAAAATCAGCCCCCACGCGGTCCATTTTATTAACAAAACACATGCGCGGCACTGCATATTTATCCGCTTGTCGCCAAACCGTTTCCGATTGTGGCTCTACCCCTGCCACCGAGTCAAACACCGCCACCGCACCGTCCAACACCCGCAATGAACGTTCAACTTCAATGGTGAAATCCACATGTCCCGGCGTGTCAATTATGTTGATGCGCATATCGTTCCAAAAACAGGTGGTGGCCGCCGATGTAATGGTAATGCCGCGTTCTTGCTCTTGTTCCATCCAGTCCATAGTGGCCGCGCCATCATGCACCTCGCCAATTTTATGGCTCACGCCTGTATAATATAAAATGCGCTCAGTGGTGGTGGTTTTGCCCGCATCAATATGCGCCATAATACCGATGTTGCGATAATCTTGAAGTGATGTTTGACGTGCCATGTGAAAATCCTCAGCTCAATTTACCAGCGATAATGTGCAAAAGCGCGATTGGCCTCAGCCATGCGATGTGTGTCTTCGCGTTTTTTTACTGCCGCACCGCGATTATTTACAGCATCCATCAATTCGCCAGATAGACGTTCAACCATTGTATTTTCGCCACGCTCACGCGCCGCCGCAATCAGCCAGCGAATGGCCAGTGCCTGTTTGCGCTCGGTGCGCACCTCAACTGGCACCTGATAAGTCGCACCCCCAACACGGCGCGAGCGCACCTCAACGGTCGGCATAATATTTTCCAGTGCCTCATGAAAAATAGCAACAGGTTCGCGATTTAGCTTTTTCTCAACCGTATCCAACGCACCATATAAAATGCGTTCGGCATTGGATTTTTTGCCATGCCGCATAAGGCTATTCATAAATTTAGGCAACACTTCATCGCCGAATTTAGCATCCGGAATAACTTGGCGTTTTTCTGCGCGGTGACGACGAGACATTGCTTTTCCTATTCCGTTCTATTTTGGACGCTTCGCGCCATATTTTGAGCGACGTTGTTTGCGGTCTTTAACGCCTTGTGTATCAAGCACGCCGCGAATAATGTGATAGCGCACCCCGGGCAAATCTTTCACGCGCCCACCGCGTATCATCACCACAGAATGCTCCTGCAAATTATGGCCTTCGCCGGGAATATAGCTGGTGACCTCATAGCCATTGGTCAGCCGCACCCGCGCCACTTTGCGCAAAGCCGAATTCGGCTTTTTGGGGGTGGTGGTATAAACCCGTGTGCAAACACCGCGCCGTTGAGGACAAGCCTCCATCGCTGGCACTTTATTGCGTTTGACAACCTTAACCCGTGGTTTGCGGATTAATTGGTTAATTGTAGGCATCAGCCATCTCCAAACATATATAAGCCAAGCCGATTTTTGCCCAATAAGCGGACAAAACTCTTCAAGACCCATATTCGTGACGTGCAAATTTTGCACCTGTCACTACGGTTAAAGCAGAGGATTTACGAAAAATCATGCGTCTAAAATTTTACTTCAGATCAATAACAGCGTTTAGGCCATAAGTTGCGTGTTGTCCACGCAAATGACATTGGCCTACGAGCCTGTCACCAAAGTAAGCGTGTCATAAGCGAGAAACACCCGCAGGTCAAGTGCCTGATTGCGTTTTTTACAATTACAATCCAGCCCCACCTGAAGGTGTGTCTGGCACTGCATCAGGGGGTGCATCAGAAGGTGCATCAGAAGACGCATCACTGCCGCTTTCATCACTTAGCGCGGCCACAGGGGGCTTTTGCGCCTCCAACTCAGCATCGCGCTTCGCCGCTTCGCCTTTTAGACGTTGCATCAAGCCGCCCGTGCCAGCTGGAATCAACCGCCCGACAATAACATTTTCCTTTAGCCCAATAAGCTCGTCATATTTGCCATTCACTGCGGCATCGGTTAGCACCCGCGTGGTCTCTTGAAACGACGCTGCCGAAATGAAAGAACGTGTTTGCAATGACGCTTTGGTGATACCGAGCAAAATTGGTGTGCCAGTGGGTGGCTCTTTGCCTTCGGCGACAAGCCGTGCAACCACTTCTTCAAATTCAATTTTATCAATCTGCTCTTCAATCAAGAAATCACTATCGCCTGACGCAGAAATTTCAATTTTCTGGAGCATCTGCCGCACAATCACTTCAATATGTTTGTCGTTAATTGTAACACCCTGCAAGCGATAGACATCTTGGATTTCATTCACCAAATAGGCGACCAATTCCTCAACACC
Organism: Parvibaculales bacterium; assembly: GCA_051010295.1. GTDB lineage: Bacteria > Pseudomonadota > Alphaproteobacteria > RS24 > RS24 > JBPCVS01. Next base: position 5,913 of record JBPCVS010000019.1, read on the forward strand.
AGAAATCGCCAAAATATCATGCGGTGCGGGGTGGCCATCAACCAAATACTCACCTTTTTCAATAATATCGCCTTCCTGCACCGATAAATGTCGCGTTATTGGCACATCATATTTGCGCGGCGCGGTTTCACCATCGGCATTATCCTCCAATGGACGAATAACAATGCGTTGTTTATTTTTCTTAATGCCGCCCTTAATTTTACTATCAAGGTCAATTTGGTCTGCCTTGCCTTTTTTATCTTTTTTGCCGTCAATAAATTCCACCCGTCCGGTAATTTCCGCAATAATGGCATGGTCTTTCGGGCGGCGCGCTTCAAATAATTCTGCCACACGCGGCAAACCACCGGTAATATCGCTGGAAGTCGCGCCCTCTTTAGGAATCTCCGCCAATGTATCGCCCGCTTGCACCACCGCGCCCGCTTCAAGCGAAAAAATCGCTTTAACAGGCAAAATAAACCGCGCTTCATTGCCATTGGACAGGGTTTTAATTTTGCCCGCATCATCTTTCACCACAATCGCCAGCTTATAGGGCACTTTGTCATCAGCCTTGCTTTTCTTTTTAGCCTTACTGGTTTTTGCATCTTCCGATTTTTCTTTTTTGGGTTTGGCTTGCGGCTTATGTTTAGAGCTACTATCAATGACTTTAGAATAGCTAATGCCAGTGATAGCATCGGTCTCTCTTTCAAAAGTCACAGTTTCTACCAAATCTTCAAATTCAACCACGCCGCCTAGCTCAGTCAAAATTGGTATGGAATAAGGGTCCCATTCAGCCAGCCTATCGCCACGTTTAATCTCTTGGCCTTCGCTCACGCGCAAACGCGAACCATAAGAGAGTTTATGCGCGGTGCGCTCCAGCCCATTGGCATCAACAATTTTAATGGACACATCGCGCCCCATCACCACTGGGCGGCCAGAACTATCTTCCACGATATTGGCATTTTCTATCTGCACAATACCTTCGGCATTAGACACCACAAAAGATTGGTCAACCACTTTCGCAGCACCGCCAATATGGAAAGTCCGCATGGTTAATTGGGTGCCGGGCTCACCAATGGATTGCGCGGCTATCACGCCGACAGCCTCACCGATATTAACCGGTGTGCCACGCGCCAAATCGCGGCCATAGCAAGTCGCACAAATGCCCGTTTTAGTCTCGCATGTCAGTGCCGAGCGGATTTTGATACTCACCAGATTGGCCGCTTCAATCGCCTCCAAATGCTCTTCACTAATCAGCTCGCCTTTTTTGACAATAATTTCATCATTGGCAGGGTTCACCACATTATCCACTGGCACCCGCCCCAATACGCGGTCTGACAGCGAGGCAACAATCTCACCCGCATCAAAAACCGCAGCCACAGTAATGCCATTATCTGTGCCGCAATCCACTTCGTTAATAATGCAGTCTTGTGCGGCATCCACCAAGCGGCGCGTCAAATAGCCCGAACTGGCCGTTTTCAAAGCCGTATCCGTCAAGCCTTTGCGCGCACCATGCGTGGAATTAAAATATTCCAACACCGACAAGCCCTCTTTGAAATTTGAGATAATTGGCGTTTCAATAATCTCGCCTGATGGTTTGGCCATAAGCCCACGCATACCTGCCAGCTGTTTCATTTGAGCAGGCGAGCCACGCGCCCCAGAATGCGACATCATATAAATTGAATTAATAAAATTCGCTTCATCTGTATCATCGCCATCAACGGTGGAAATTTTGCCCATCATTGCATCGGCCACGCGGTCGGTGCAACGCGCCCACGCATCCACGACTTTATTATATTTTTCGCGATGCGTAATCAGCCCGTCCACATATTGCTGCTCATATTCTTTGGTCAAACTGCCAGCATCTTCAATCAGTTTTAGCTTTTCTTCAGGGATTAACATATCATCTTTACCAAAAGAAATGCCCGCCTTACACGCCTCTCTGAAGCCGATTTTCATAATATGGTCGCAAAACAGCACTGTTTCTTTTTGTCCGCAATGGCGATAAACCGCATCAATAACGCGAGAAATTTCTTTCTTCGTCATCAGCTTGTTAATCATCTCAAACGGCAAATTGGGGTGTTTGGGCAATTCTTGCGCCAGTAAAAACCGCCCGGCCGTGGTGTCCACTATGCGGCTGGTCACATTGCCATCACCATCGCTTTCTTCAATGCGGGTTTTAATTTTAGTATGCAGGGTAATAACACCATTATCCAATGCCTGCTCCAATTCGGCAACATCACCAATCGGCATATTTTCATTAGCCAGCCCATCGCGTTGCAGGGTCATATAATACAGCCCCAACACAATGTCTTGCGATGGCACAATAATTGGTGCGCCATTGGCGGGGTGCAAGATATTATTGGTTGACATCATCAGCACCCGCGCTTCTAGCTGGGCTTCCAGCGAAAGCGGCACATGCACAGCCATTTGGTCGCCATCAAAATCAGCATTAAAAGCCGCACACACCAATGGGTGCAGTTGAATGGCTTTGCCCTCAATCAGGGTTGGTTCAAAAGCTTGGATACCCAACCGATGCAAAGTTGGCGCACGGTTGAGCATCACTGGATGTTCACGGATAACCTCATCAAGAATATCCCAAACTTCAGGCCGCTCGCGCTCCACCATTTTTTTGGATTGCTTGACTGTTGATGACAGGCCTTTGGCCTCTAGCCGCGAATAAATAAACGGCTTAAAGAGTTCCAGTGCCATTTTTTTCGGCAAGCCGCATTGGTGCAATTTAAGCTCTGGGCCAACCACAATCACCGAACGGCCAGAATAATCCACCCGCTTGCCGAGCAAATTTTGGCGGAAGCGGCCTTGTTTGCCTTTCAGCATATCAGACAGCGATTTGAGTGGCCGCTTATTGCCGCCCGTTATGGTGCGCCCACGCCGCCCATTATCAAATAGCGCGTCCACCGATTCTTGTAGCATGCGTTTTTCATTACGCACAATAATATCGGGGGCGCGCAGCTCCATCAGCCTTTTAAGGCGGTTATTGCGGTTAATCACGCGGCGATATAAATCATTCAAATCTGAGGTGGCAAAACGCCCACCATCCAATGGCACAAGCGGGCGCAATTCTGGCGGAATAACTGGCACAACAGTCAGCACCATCCATTCAGGCCGACCGCCAGAGCGTAAAAAAGCTTCCACCACTTTTAGCCTTTTGGCCAATTTTTTGGGCTTTAATTCGGTGGTGGCTTCGGCAATGCCAGTGCGTAATTCATCGCGCAATGCCTCAAGGTCAATCTCTGCCAGCATCACGCGCACCGCTTCTGCCCCAATGCCAGCGATAAATGTGTCTTGGCCATATTCATCTTGGGCATCATAATATTCTTCTTCGGTTAATAATTGGCCTTTGGTGAGGGCCGATAACATTGGGTCAAGCACAATAAAATTTTCAAAATATAAAACCCGCTCCAAATCTTTTAACGTAATATCAAGCAACAGCCCGATACGGCTGGGTAAAGATTTCAAAAACCAGATATGCGCCACTGGCGTGGCCAATTCAATATGCCCCATGCGCTCGCGGCGCACTTTGGTAAGCGTAACCTCCACATTACATTTTTCGCACACCACGCCCTTAAATTTCATGCGTTTATATTTGCCGCACAGACATTCATAATCTTTAATTGGGCCAAAAATACGCGCACAAAACAACCCATCGCGCTCTGGCTTAAAAGTGCGGTAGTTAATCGTTTCTGGCTTTTTAATTTCGCCATAAGACCAAGAGTGAATTTTCTCTGGGCTGGCAATTGAAATACGAATCTGGTCGAAAGCCTGTTGATTGGCCTGCGGATTAAAAATATTCATGACCTCTTGGTTCATGGCGCGTCTCCTATTGCTGGCCTTCTGGTTGATCATCTGGGGCTTCTGAAATTTGCTGTTCTTTAGGGTTCTCGGTTAATTCAACATTGAGGCCAAGTGAACGAATTTCTTTAACAAGCACATTAAAGCTTTCTGGAATACCTGCTTCAAATGTATCATCACCGCGCACAATGGCTTCATAAACTTTGGCACGTCCCGCCACATCATCAGATTTAACCGTCAACATTTCTTGCAATGTATAGGCCGCACCATAGGCTTCTAATGCCCATACTTCCATTTCACCAAATCGCTGGCCGCCAAATTGCGCCTTGCCGCCCAATGGCTGTTGCGTCACCAGACTATAAGGCCCAATGGAACGCGCATGAATTTTATCATCAACCAAATGGTGCAATTTCAGCATATAAATATAGCCAATCGTCACTTGCCTATCAAAAGCCTCGCCTGTGCGCCCATCATAAAGCTGCACTTGGCCAGAGCCATCAATGCCAGCTTTGGATAACATATTAACAATATCTTCTTCACGCGCACCATCAAAAACCGGCGTTGCCACAGGCACACCACGCCGCAAAGTCTGGCTCATTTCAATCACTTCGCCATCAGATAATTTGTCAACCTCTTCATCACCAGAATAAACCTCGCTCAATGTCGTTTTGATAATGTCAACATTGCCTTCGCGCTCATAAATAGATAAAGCCTCATTTATCTGTCGGCCCAAACCAGCACTCGCCCAGCCCAAATGGGTTTCCAAAATCTGTCCAACATTCATGCGGCTTATCACACCAAGCGAGTTCAACACAATATCAACCGAAGTGCCATCTTCCAAATGCGGCATATCTTCAACTGGCATAATGCGGCTGATAACGCCCTTATTGCCGTGCCGCCCCGCCATTTTATCACCCGGCTGCAATTTGCGCTTCACAGCAACATATACTTTAACCATTTTCATAACGCCGGGCGGCAATTCATCACCGCGTTGCAATTTATCAACCTTATCTTCAAAACGCGCTGCCAATGCCTCTTTGGATTCGTCAAATTGTTTGCGCATCGCCTCCAATGCGGCCATTGCTTGGTCATTTTTCAAGGCAATTTGCCACCATTGACTGCGCGGCAAATCATCAAGCATCATTTGGGTTATTTTAGCATCAGCATCAATCCCTTTCAGGCTAGAAGAAGCCGCTTGTTTGCCAAGCAGTTGCTCTTGCAAGCGGTTATAGATGTTGCGCTCAAGAATGGATAATTCATCATCGCGGTCTTTGGCCAGAGCCTCAATTTCTTCGCGTTCAATCGCCAAAGCGCGTTCATCTTTTTCAATGCCGTGCCGATTAAATACGCGCACCTCAACCACCGTGCCACTGGTGCCGGGCGGCAAGCGCAAAGAAGTATCGCGCACATCAGAGGCTTTTTCGCCAAAAATAGCGCGAAGCAATTTTTCTTCTGGTGTCATTGGGCTTTCGCCTTTGGGCGTAATTTTGCCGACAAGAATATCGCTCGGATTAACCTCCGCGCCAATATAAACAATGCCCGCTTCGTCCAAATTACCCAAAGCCTCCTCACCCACATTAGGAATATCACGCGTAATTTCTTCTGGCCCTAGCTTGGTGTCGCGTGCCATCACTTCAAATTCCTCAATATGGATTGAGGTGAAAACATCATCGCGCACCACGCGCTCAGAAATCAAAATGGAATCCTCAAAATTATAGCCATTCCAAGGCATGAAAGCCACCAACACATTGCGCCCCAAAGCCAATTCGCCTAGCTCGGTTGATGGCCCATCGGCCACCACATCACCCACTTCAACGCGGTCGCTCACGCGCACCAATGGGCGTTGATTGATACAGGTTGACTGATTGGAACGTTGGAATTTGCGTAAATTATAAATATCCACGCCCGATTTTGAAACGTCGGTTTCATCCGTTGCACGAATAACAATGCGGGTTGCATCCACTTGGTCAACCACACCAGCGCGCCGCGCACAAATGGCCGCGCCGCTATCACGCGCCACCACTTCTTCCATGCCAGTGCCGATAAGCGGGGCTTCGGCTTGCAATAATGGCACCGCTTGACGTTGCATATTTGAGCCCATCAAAGCGCGGTTCGCATCATCATTTTCCAAAAATGGAATAAGCGCGGCCGCCACCGATACAATTTGTTTGGGCGACACATCTAACAAATCAACCATTTCTGGCGAAACAATTTCAAAATCGCCATTGATGCGGCAGTTAATGAGTTCCTCTTGAATTTTGCCATCGGGGGCAACCTCTATAGTGGCCTGTGCCACGCGAAAACGCGCCTCTTCCATCGCCGACAAATAAATCACCTCATCGGTTACTTTGCCTTTAACCACTTTGCGGTAGGGGCTTTCAATAAAGCCATATTTATTAACCCGTGCAAAAGTCGCCAATGAGTTAATCAAGCCAATATTTGGGCCTTCTGGCGTTTCAATCGGGCAGATGCGCCCATAATGGGTGGGGTGCACATCACGCACCTCAAAACCTGCGCGCTCTCGCGTTAAGCCGCCCGGCCCAAGCGCGGATAAACGCCTTTTATGCGTAATTTCGGATAGCGGATTGGTCTGGTCCATAAATTGCGATAATTGTGACGAACCAAAAAACTCACGCACCGAAGCTGATACGGGCTTAGCGTTGATTAAATCTTGCGGCATCACTGTATCAATATCAACCGACCCCATGCGCTCTTTAATGGCGCGTTCCACCCGCAACAGCCCGATGCGATATTGATTTTCCATCAACTCACCCACCGAGCGCACGCGGCGATTGCCCAAATTATCAATATCGTCAATATCGCCCTTGCCATCGCGCAAATCAACCAAAGTGCGGATAACCCCAACAATATCTTCTTTGCGCAAAATGCGAATATCATCAGGGCATTCTTGGTCAAGGCGGATATTCATTTTCACCCGCCCAACAGCCGATAAATCATAACGTTCGGGGTCAAAAAACAAACTATCAAGCATCGCTTTGGCGGTTTCTAGTGTCGGGGGTTCACCCGGCCGCATCACGCGATAAATTTCTTCCAAAGCCGTCAATTCATCATTGGATTTATCAGCCACCAATGTATTGCGAATAAAGGGGCCTTTATTAACCGGGTCAATCGCCAATGTGTTAACTTCTTTATAGCCGTGCTCTATCAATTCCGCCAATAATTCTTCGGTAATTTCTTCACCTGCTTCGGCAAAAATTTCACCCGTTTCATAGCTAACAATTTCATCGGACAAAAAGCGGCCAAGCAATTCCTCGCTTTGCACGCGTAGCTGTTTCAATCCATCATCGGCCAATTTACGCGCCAAAAGCGGCGAGATTTTTTGCCCCGCCTTAACAACCACTTTACCCGTTGCATCATCAATCAAATCAAAAACCGGCTTTGAGCCGCGCCTTTGTTCTGGCATAAATTCAATCACCCAGCCATCGCTACCCTTCTTGGTTGTGCGCTTATAGCTCACCTTGTCATAAAACATGTCCAAAATTTCATCTGACTCATAGCCGAGCGCATGCAACAAAACAGTGGCGGGCATTTTGCGGCGGCGGTCAATGCGCACATGCAAAACATCTTTGGCATCAAATTCAAAATCCAGCCACGAGCCACGATAAGGAATAACCCGAGCGGCAAATAATAATTTGCCAGACACATGCGTTTTGCCTTTATCATGGTCAAAAAACACCCCAGGGCTACGATGCATTTGGCTAACAATAACGCGCTCTGTGCCATTGATAATAAAAGTGCCATTATCGGTCATAAAGGGCAGGTCGCCCATATAAACTTCCTGCTCTTTAATATCTTTAACCGTGCTTGAGCCTGTGCCTTCATCAACATCAAACACCACAAGCTGCAAAGTCGCTTTAAGCGGGGCGGCATAGGTCATGCCGCGTTGCTGACATTCTTCCACATCAAATTTAGGGGTCTCAAATTCATAAGAATGAAAATCCAGCATGGCGGTGCCATTAAAATCGGTAATTGGAAAAACCGACTTAAAAACTGCGTTAAGGCCTTCGTCCAAGCGACCATCTTCAGGTTCTGCAACTTGCAAAAACTGGTCATAGGAATATTTTTGCACCTCAATCAAATTGGGCATATCCACAACTTGCGGAATGCGACCAAATGAACGGCGAATACGTTTGCGACCTACATAAGCTTGCGACATTTAATGTCCTATCTTTACAACGGGAAAGAGCTTGCCTGTTATGGCATTTTCGTCCCGTATTCCGAAAATGCCTAAACTGCCGATTAAGGCAAAATGGGGTGGGCAACATAACCCACCCCGAATCTTGCGCCGATTATTTCAGCTCAACAGTTGCGCCAGCCGCCTCAAGTTTCTCTTTAATCTCATTGGCTTCTGCCGTTGGCACATCTTCTTTAAGGTCTTTAGGCGCGCCTTCAACAATGTCTTTGGCTTCTTTCAGCCCAAGCCCCGTGATAGAACGAACCTCTTTGATGACGTTGATTTTCTGGTCACCCGCGCCAGTCAAAACAACGGTGAAGCTGTCTTTTTCTTCAGCAACATCACCGCCATCACCAGCAGCAGGCGCGGCCGCTACAGCAACAGGTGCTGCGGCAGATACGCCCCATTTTTCTTCCAAAAGTTTAGACAACTCAGCCGCTTCCATAACAGTTAAGCTTGAGAGGTCCTCAGCAATTTTTTCAATATTAGCCATTTTTTTTCTCCAATCATTAATTAATAAATACGCCCAAATAAATGGGCACTAATAAACAAGCTTGACCACCTAAGCAGCCTCACCCTCTACATTATTCTGTGCAGCCTTCGCGCCCATCACACGTGCCAGTTGCCCAGCAGGTGCTTGCAACACACCCGCTATTTTGGTTGCTGGTGCATTGATAAGCCCAATAATTTGGCCCCGCAACACGTCTAAAGACGGTAGCGCGGCCAAGTTTTTTACAGCATCAGCATCAAGAACATTGCCGTCCATAATGCCGCCAAGAATGACGAGATTATCATTACTCTTAGCAAAATTAGCCGCAACTTTGGGGGCGGCAACCGGGTCTTGCGAAAAAGCAATTGCGGTTGGCCCCGAAAAGAGCGCGCTAATATCTTCTGCTGGTGTGCCTGCGAGTGCGCGTTTAACCAGCCGATTTTTGGTCACTTTGACCGCACCACCGACTTCAGCTATTTGATGACGCAAATCATCCATTTGCGGCACTGAAAGCCCAGAATAGTGGGTTACAACAACCACGCCAGCATCTGCAAAAATGCCAGAATAATCGGTAACGAGCGTTTCTTTTTCTGCTCTTTCCACTGTTCACTCTCCTTTTAATCGCAGGCCCGAAAGCCTGCCGTTTCAAAAATCGCCAGTTTGTAACTTCTGGCGACGCTCATACTGCCCCGGGCTCAGCCCCGCACCCGAAAGTGCAAAATAACTGTTCTCCCGTCTCATACAGGCCATTAAGCACATAAATTATGCACCCCTGTAATCTCGGACAGGCTGGAGGCGAACCCCCAGCATTGTCTCAACTTCTCCCATAGGAAAAGCTGAAAACAATATCTATTCCGCTTGATTGCTCAAATCGGAAACATTAATTTTGACACCGGGTCCCATTGTGGAACTCATTGCCAAACGTTTAAAATATGCCCCTTTCACGCCGCTTGGACGCGATTTTTGTATGGCCTCAACCAAAGCGCGCACATTGCCCGCCAACTGCTCTTCAGAAAAGCTGGCCTTGCCAACGCCCGCTTGCACAATGCCTTCTTTTTCAACGCGAAACTCAACCGCACCACCTTTGGCGGCACGCACCGCTTCGGCTATATCATTTGTCACCGTGCCAACTTTAGGGTTCGGCATCAAATTGCGTGGCCCTAACACTTTGCCCAACCTGCCAACCAATGGCATCATATCAGGGGTGGCAATGCACCGATCAAATTCAATCGTGCCCGCCTGCACAGTTTCCATCAAATCTTCAGCCCCAACAATATCAGCCCCCGCAGATTGTGCCTCTTCCGCTTTTTCGTCTCGCGCAAACACCGCAACGCGTTGCGCCCGCCCTGTGCCATTGGGCAAGGCCACCACACCGCGCACCATCTGGTCGGCATGACGTGGGTCAACCCCCAGATTGATAGCAATTTCAACCGTTTCGTCAAATTTAGCCGATGCGTTTGCTTTTACCAGCTTAACAGCCTCATCTATACTATAAAATTTATTTTTATCAACTGTCTCAAGCGCAGCCGCTATACGTTTACCTTTAGCCATTAGTCACGCACCTCCAGCCCCATTGAACGCGCCGAACCCGCAATCATTTTTTGCGCCTCATCTAAATCATCAGTGTTCAAATCTTTCAACTTCAATTCGGCAATTTCGCGGCATTGCACCATCGTAACCGCACCAGCAATCTCACGGCCCGGCTCTGCCCCGCCTTTGTCCAATTTGGCCGCCTTTTTCAAATAAAAAGAAGCGGGCGGCGTTTTAATTTCAAAAGTGAAAGATTTATCATCATAAATCGTCACAATGGTTGGAATTGGCATATTGGCATCCATTTCCTGCGTTTTCGCATTAAAAGCCTTACAAAATTCCATAATGTTCAGCCCGCGTTGCCCCAATGCTGGGCCAATGGGCGGCGACGGAGTCGCACTGCCAGCAGGCACCTGCATTTTCAAATAGCCCTCTATTGCTTTTGCCATTGTTCATTCCTTTCGGCATCTCTGCCCTTCAACGATTATGGTCGTGGTTCGGCACCATTGCCTCCCACGCGCCGCTAATCAGACTTTCTCCACCTGACCATATTCCAACTCAACTGGCGTGGCGCGGCCAAAAATTGACACCGCCACTTTCAGCCGTGCTTTTTCTTCATCAACCCCTTCAACCAAACCACTAAAAGAGGCAAATGGCCCATCGCATACACGCACCTGCTCGCCCACTTCAAACATAATGGCTGGCTTTGGCCTATCCACACCATCTTGCACTTGGTTAACAATGCTATCCACTTCCCGTTGGCTAATCGGCGCGGGTCTATTTTGTTGCCCCAAAAAGCCCGTCACGCGGGGCGTGTTTTTTACCAAATGATAGGCCTCATCTGTTAACGCCATTTTCACCAACACATAGCCCGGAAAAAACTTACGCTCGGCATTAACCCGTTGCCCACGCCGCATTTCCACCACTTCTTCTGTTGGCACAAGAATCTCCTCAAAAGCCTTATCCAACCCTGCTTGGTCAGCCTGCTCGCGGATTGATTCCGCCACCTTGTGTTCAAAATTGGAATAGGTGTGCACAATATACCAGTGTTTTTCCATATTATCCCGCCAATTATCCTGCTAGGCCCAAAAACAAAGAAACCAACCAACTCAAAATCATATCCGCCACAAAAAAGAAAATAGATGCCAAAAACACCAAAACAAACACCATCACTGTCGTCACCAGTGTTTCGTTGCGGGTCGGCCATGTTACTTTGGCTGTTTCCGACCGCACCTCTTGTGCAAATTTGAGCGGGTTTATCATTTTATCTATCCCTTTAACCTTTTCTATCATTTTTGGCGTGTTGCCGTCTGGCAGGAGTGGAGGGACTCGAACCCCCAACCCCCGGTTTTGGAGACCGGTGCTCTAGCCAGTTGAGCTACACTCCTATCGCCTTCACGCCCTCACTCGAAACTTTCATAATCAAATCAAAATCGTAGCGACCTAACGTGCTGGAGCGGGTGAAGGGAATCGAACCCTCATCGTCAGCTTGGAAGGCTGCTGCTCTACCATTGAGCTACACCCGCACCCATCCGCCTCAATAATAGAGTCGTGGTGGAGGGGGTTGGATTCGAACCAACGTAGGCATAGCCAACGGGTTTACAGCCCGTCCCCTTTAGCCACTCGGGCACCCCTCCTTGAAATTAAAGAGTCCGATAGATTGACTGGTGAATGTAACCAAGCAAAAACACCCCGCCGTCGGCCGGCAGGGTCCGCAATGCCCGCGTTTATGAGGGAGCCGCTTGGTTCCTGTCAACCGTTAATCAGGGTGAGGACCCTGGAATCCTTGGGGTTTATCGCAAGAGGCCCTGCCCCTTACCCCCGTCTCCTAATGGGATTATCCGCCGATGGCGCACCAAAAATCGAAACATTCCAAACGCATACAAAAGGCCAAGGGCAGCAAGGGCCGCATTTTTCGCAAGAAACTGGGCACAGAACCGATCGTTCTCTTCGGCCTTCACGCCGTGGAGGCTGCGCTCGCCAACCCGAATCGACCCATCCACGCTCTGCGCGCCACGGAGAACGCGGCGCACCGCTTGGCCCCGCTCATTGCCAAGCGGGGGCTGACACCGGAGCGCGTCCTGCCCAAAGAGCTCGATCGTCAGCTTGGGGCCGATACGGTGCACCAAGGGGTCGCGCTCGAAGTTGGACCGCTCCAGCCGGTCGCCCTTGAGGATGTCGCGCCCGACGGCATGCTTCTTGTGCTCGACCAGGTGACCGACCCGCATAATGTGGGCGCGGCGCTGCGGTCGGCCGCGGCGTTCGGGGCTTCGGGGCTGGTCCTAACCGAGCGCCACAGCCCGCCTTTGACGGGCGTCCTCGCCAAATCGGCCAGCGGCGCGCTCGATCTCGTGCCGATCGTTCACGTCAAGAACCTGGCCGAAGCCCTCGCCGAACTCGGAGAGCAG
>JBPCVS010000020.1:0-5556 GCA_051010295.1 Parvibaculales bacterium
AGAAGTGCCAGAGGTGCAGGCAGAAGTGCCAGAAATTGCGCAGCAAACAGAAGTGCCAGAGGCGCAACAAACAGAAGTGCCAGAAATTGCGCAGGCAGAAGAAGTGCCAGAGGCGCAGGCGAACAATGTTGCCGATAATCAGCGCACCTATATTTCTGATGCACCCGCTATACAATTATTGCTTGATGCCGCGCTTTTTGATACCGCACAGCCTGCCACCCGCCAAATTGTCGCGCCAAACCAACAGCCCAATAATGCCAGAAGGACGGATACGACTTTGTTAATTCCGATAGATGAGAGTGTTCGTCAAGTTCAAGCAGATGCCCAAGAGGACACCAAAGAAACAAGCATCAGTGTTAGTGCGTTTTACAATTTGCATCTGGCAGGCCAACGTTTGCCCGCCCGCCCAACATTATGGGGCGATGGCGCGGCTGCTTATTGGTTGGCCTATAATACATCATCGGATAAATCTTATATGGTTTTGCAATCAGACGGCTCGGTTGTGGCCAATTTTGATAGCTCTAGCCTTGCAAATAATGCCACCAATAATGTGATTTTTGATAGCACAGCCCCGATTGGCAGGGTGCCCATTGGCAGGGTGCGCAATGCAAGTCTTTTGGGCGAATACAGATTTAGCTTTGCCGCCCCGCTCACCACACAAACGGGCGAAAACGGCAATGTTGTGACGGCAACGGCTTCAGGCCCGCGCCACATAGTGCAATGGCACAGGGCAGCAGATTTGCCAAATTTGGGGCGCAATGTAATTGTGCAAAATTATGATATGCTGGCAACGGGTTTGTGGACGGTAGAAAGTTTCACCGATAGGGCACTGGCCAATATCACCTATCAGCACCAAGCACATTTTGCCATTGGTGCGCCATTAAGTGCCAGCACCATTCGTGCTTTGGCGGGCATGGCGACCAGCTTTTCTGGCCATGCTTATGGCACAATAATCACGGCCAACACCAGCCGCATTGAAGGGTTGGGCAATGTGGATGTGCGGGTGGATTTTGCCAATCCAAAAGATGCCCGCCGCAACAGCTGGATATTAAGCAATTTTGTGGCGGGCGAGGTGCGCGTGCCAACAACAAATATCGGTTTGGTGCTAGACACCGAAACGGCGCGCTATAGCGGCAGTGATACCAGTGCTGGCGCACAAATTGATGGCGCACTTTATGGCACAGCCACTAATTTGCAAACGGGCGGCAGTTTTTCTATAAACACCGAAAATTATGCCCTAAGCGGCAGTTTTGCCGCGCATTATAATGCCCCCAATACGCGTTGATTATTTGCCTTTCCACATTGGGGCGCGTTTTTCGGCAAAAGCGGTCGCGCCTTCGCGGGCATCATCAGATTGAAACACCGGATTCATAATATCTTGCTGGCGTTTCCAAATTTCCTCATGCGGCCAGCTTTTATATTCTGTCATAATTTTTTTGCTCGCCGCCGTTGCTAATGGCCCATTAATTGCAATGCGCGCCGCCAGTTTTTTGGCTTCGGCCAGTGCCTCACCTTCGGCAACCACAGCGTTAATCAGACCACATTCATACATGCGCTCGGCACTATAATGGTCGCCAGTTAGCACCATCTCCATCGCAATGCGTGGGGGAATTTGTTGCGGCAAGCGAAACACACCGCCCGCGCCAGCCACCAGCGAACGTTTCACTTCGGGTAGCCCAAATTTGGTGCTTTGGGTGGCCACCGCCAAATCGCAAGATAATAGCAACTCAAACCCGCCCGCCAGCGCATAGCCTTCGGCGGCGGCGATGAGCGGCTTGGTTGGCGAATATTGCGTCAAGCCGCCAAAACCCCGCCCGGCCACTGTTGGGGTTTCACCCGCCAGAAAGCCTTTCAAATCCATGCCTGAGCAAAATGTGCCGCTTGTGCCAGTCAAAATCGCCACCCGAATATCCGCGTCAGCTTCAAATTTATCAATGGCGGCTGAAATTAATTCAGCCATATTTTTGTTCATTGCATTTTTGGCTTGTGGGCGGTTCATGGTCATCACCATCACGCCATCACCCATTTCCACTTGTAATTCATTGGATAAATCTTCACTCATTTTGCTCTCCCTTTTGATTAGTTGGTTTTTAATGTTTGATGCAAAACTCAACACGCCAAAGCCGATATGTCAATTATTTGATGGGGGTTTTAATGTGTCATGGAAGCAAAATTTTTAAGCTGGGTCTCCCCAGCTAGGGCGAAGTGTTAAAGCCGACCCTATCAACAATGCGGCTGGCTTGCACGGTGTGGGCGGCAATTTTATCCATCGGTAAAGGGTCGCGCACCAGCCGACCCCAACTGGCAACCAGCGGCGCAACCGCAATATCAGCACGGATTGGATATTCAAAATTGGTGCTGGCATAAAGTTTTTGCGCCTCATCTGATACCAAAAATTCCATCAGCTTGCGGGCATTTTTGGGGTGCGGTGCATAGCGCGCCATCACCATGCCTGACACATTCACATGCGCACCGCCGCCGGGCATCGCCAAAAATATCGGCCTCACAGATGCCGCCCATTTTTTCTGTTCGGGGTTTTTTTCATTGGTTTGCATTTTGCCCATATAATAACTATTGCCGATGGCAATGTCGCAACTGCCGCCATAAATGCGGCGCACTTGGGCGCGGTCATTGCCCGAAGGCTTGGCCGCCAAATTAGCTTTCAGCCCCGCCAGCCAAGTAGAAAATCGCGCCTCGCCCCAATGCGCCAGCAAAGCCGCAAATAGCGCGTTATTATAGGGGTGTTGGCCAGAGCGCGTGCAAATGCGCCCACGCCATTTTTTGTCGGCCAATTCGGCATAGCTTTTTGGCGGCTGCGGCACACGGCTTTTGGACACATAAGCAATCCGCGCCCGCCATGTCAGCCCAAACCATTTATTATTTTGCCCCCGCGCTTGGGCGGGAATATATTTTGTGAGAATTTTGGAACGCACAGGCTGGGCAAGCTGGGCGGCTTGTTTTAATTTGCCAATATCGGTGGTTAAAATCACATCGGCGGGGCTGCGCGCACCTTCGGCGGCCACGCGCTCAATCAAGCCCTTTTTGGCAAAAATCACCTTCACCTCAATCCCGGTTTGTTCGCTAAACCGCGCAAAAATAGGCTCAATCAAAAAGGGCTGGCGATAGCTATAGATATTAACTTGTTGTTGCGCCTCGCCAGCTTGGGCGGGGGAAAATGCGAGACTCGCCAAGGTGAGAGTGGCCAATGCCGCCAAAAACCCCAAAACCGCAAAAAATCTGCGGGCGCATTGTGGGGCGTGTTGTAGGGCGTGTTGTGGTGGGTTTTTGTGGCAATCGCTCATAGTGCGCTTTCTGTTAATAATAATCATTATCATCTACAAGCAAAGATTAACAGAGTCAAGCTAAGATACGCCTATTTATGGGGTGTTGACAGGTGGCGGGAAAATCGTAAATCTGCATGCAATAAAAACAAAAATGGAGGGGGATATGCACCGCATATTGATTATTTTAGGAATTGTGTTGCTGGTGGTGGGGCTGGTGGCTTCATTCATATTGCTCACACCACAGAGAGATTTTAATAAAGGCTATCAGGCTCATCAAGCGGAAGATTATAAAGCAGCTGTGAAATGGTATCGCCAAGCGGCGGAACAAGGGCATGCAGACGCACAATTTCATCTTGGTGCAATGTTAGCCAATGGTGCTACTTCGTGGTATGGAAGGGAGAGTGTTGCTAAAAACGCTAAAGAGGCGGCGAAATGGTATCGCAAAGCGGCCGAACAGGGACACGGAGAGGCACAATTTCTTCTTGGAGGCATGTATTACGAAGGTTATGGTGTCGTTAAGAATTACAAAGCCGCGATACAATGGTATCGCAAAGCGGCCGAGCAGGGAAATGCAGACGCACAATATAGGCTTGGTGTGATGCATGACAAGGGTGAACGGGTCGTACAAAATGACAAAACAGCGGTAAAATGGGTGTTCAAATCGGCCGAGCAGGGAAATATGGATGCGCGCATTCTGCTTGATTTAATGTATATGAGTGGTGGGAATGAAGCCGAAAAAGCCAAAGAAATAATCAAACGGTATCGCCAAGCGGCAGAGCAGGGAAGCGCATGGGCGCAGTCTAACCTTGGCACGATGTATCACGATGGCGAAGGTGTTGTACAAAATTACAAAACAGCGGCGAAATGGTATCGCAAAGCGGCGAGGCGTGGCGATGCAAAAGCACAATATAATCTTGGTAGCATGTATAAAGTTGGTCAGAGTGTCGCGCAAAGTGACCAAAAAGCCGCGAACTGGTGGCGAAAAGCGGCGGTACAAGGGCATGGATCGGCGCAATTTAATCTTGGCGTGATGTATGAGTATGGTGAGGGGGGTATTAAGGAAAATTACAAAGAAGCACTGAGATGGTATCGCAAAGCGGCAGAACAGGATGTTGCCCATGCACAAAATAAACTTGGCGAATTCCACCAGCAGAAGTATGCTCAACATCAAATTCTATTGCTTACCGATGAAGAAACCTTAAGCTGGTTTCGTAAAGAAGCCGAAGCCGTGCAAGCGGATACATGGGTACAACCGATGGGGGCGTGGGTGAAAACTTCTGTTGGTTGGGTATATGACAATGGTGACGGTTTCGATTCAAATTTAGTTAAAAACTACAAAACAGCTTTGAAATGGTATTACAAAGCGGCGAGGCAGGGAAATGCAGAAGCGCAATATAATCTTGGCACGATGCATTATGATGGTGAGGGGGTTATTGAAAATAAAGAAATAGCCGTGGAATGGTATCTCGAAGCGGCCAAGCAGGGACATGAACAAGCTCACACTAATCTTGAAAATATGTTTCGCATTGGTGAGGGTGTCGCCCACTATTATTACGAAACGGCTAAATGGTATCGCCAAGCGGCCGAACAAGGACACGCAAAGGCGCAATTTTATCTTGGATTGGCATATAAGATGGGGCGCGGTGTTGCTAAAAATGATAAAGAAGCCGTGAAATGGTATCGCCAAGCGGCAGAGCAGGGCGTTGCGGAGGCGCAATATAATCTTGGTGAGATGTATGAAAATGGTCAGGGTGTTGTTAAAAACGACCAAGAGGCGGTGAAATGGTATCGCCAAGCGGCCACACAAGGATATGCAAGGGCACAGTTTTTGCTTGGCGCGGCGTATTTCAATGGTCAGGGTGTCGTTGAAAACCAGCAAAAAGCCTATATGTGGTATTTGCTGGCCAAGACTAATGGGTATGACGAGTCTACTAACGATATTGACGGTCTTATTGCGACTTTAGAAAAAACATTAACCCCAGCAACACAAGAGGCCGCGCAAGGAGAGGCGACTAAATGGCAAGCCAAGTTTGATGCGCGCACCGAAAATTAATTATAAATTATTCATCGCTATCGGTGTCAGGCTCGTTCATAAGATTGCCGATAGGGAGAAATTTCAAATAATGGGTTGGGAATAGGCGGCGGATAATATCAAAATAATACGCGTCAGGGCCCACCAAAATCCGCACTTTGCGCCGTGCAATGCCGCGCAAAATAATTTTTGCGGCCTTGTCGGGTGAGGTCATGGTGAATTTATCAAAATTCTCTATCG
>JBPCVS010000021.1:0-3351 GCA_051010295.1 Parvibaculales bacterium
CATAAGGTTGACCAGCGCATCGCCGCCGTGCGCCACTCAACGCCGGGGGTTGGGCTCATTTCGCCGCCGCCGCACCATGATATTTATTCAATTGAAGATTTAGCGCAGTTGATTTTTGATTTGAAAAACACCAATCCAGCAGCCGATATTTCGGTCAAGCTGGTATCGGAAGTAGGCGTTGGCACGGTGGCCGCAGGCGTGGCTAAAGCGCGTGCCGACCATGTTACGATTTCTGGCTTTGAGGGCGGCACAGGCGCAAGCCCGCTAACCTCAATCAAACATGCTGGTTCGCCTTGGGAGATTGGGCTGGCCGAAACCCACCAAACATTGGTGCTCAATAATTTGCGCACGCGCATCGCTGTGCAGGTGGATGGCGGCTTGCGCACTGGGCGCGATGTGATTATCGGTGCGTTGCTGGGTGCCGATGAGTTCGGTTTTTCTACCGCCCCGCTGATTGCCGCTGGCTGCATTATGATGCGCAAATGCCATTTGAATACATGTCCGGTTGGCATTGCCACGCAAAATGAAACATTGCGGAAAAGATTTACTGGACTGCCCGAACATGTCATCAATTATTTCTTTTTTGTGGCCGAAGAGGTGCGCGAATTTTTGGCCGAAATGGGCTTTCGCAAAATGGATGAGATTATCGGCCAGAGCGATTTGTTGGATATGCGCGCCGCGATTGGCCATTGGAAAGCCCAAGGGCTAGATTTTACGCGCCTATTCACCAAAATTGAAAGCGATAGGCCCGTGCATCAATGCGAGGCGCAAAGCCACCCGATTGACGATATTCTTGACCGCAAGCTGATAGAACAAGTCGCGCCCGCCCTTGAGAGCGGGCAGGCTGTCAAAATTGATACCGCCATCAGCAATGTTGACCGCTCCACTGGCACAATGTTATCGGGTGCGCTGGCCAAAATTTATGGTCATGCAGGTTTGCCCGAAGACACAATTTCGGTGAAGCTGCGCGGCACGGCTGGCCAAAGCTTTGGCGCGTTTTTGGCGCATGGCATTGCTTTTGAGCTGGAGGGCGAGGCCAATGATTATGTCGGCAAAGGGCTATCTGGCGGACGGCTGGCCATTTATCCGCCCGCCCAAAGCGGCATTGTGCCAGAGCAATCCATTATTGTCGGCAACACGGTGCTTTATGGCGCGATTGCTGGGGAATGTTATTTTCGCGGCGTGGCGGGCGAGCGTTTTGCGGTGCGCAATTCGGGCGCGATTGCGGTTGTAGAAGGCGCGGGCGACCATTGCTGCGAATATATGACGGGCGGTTGCGTGGTTGTGCTGGGCGCGACTGGGCGCAATTTTGCGGCAGGTATGTCGGGCGGCATTGCCTATGTGCTGGATGAGGCGGGCGATTTTGCAACGCGCTGCAATATGGCGATGATTGAGCTGGAAAATGTGGCGGGCGATATTGCTGATAATCTCACGCACCTCACCGATGAGATGCACCAGCATGATAGCGAACGTTTGCATAAATTGTTGCAAAATCATGCGCGCTATACTGGCTCTGACCGCGCCCAACAAATTTTAGATGATTGGGAAAATTATTTGCCCAAATTCCGCAAAATTATGCCAACAGAGTTTAGCCGTGCTTTGCGCGAGGCGGCAGATGGCAAAACACCCGCGCATATTGCGGCAGGAGAATAAGATGGGCAAAACCACTGGCTTTTTGGAAATTGAACGCGAGGATAATAGCACTTTATCGCCGCAAGAGCGCGTGCAGAATTTTCGTGAATTTGTTGTGCCACTGCCCGAACAAGAGCTGCGCGACCAAGCTGCGCGTTGTATGGATTGTGGTGTGCCATATTGTCACAATGGCTGTCCGGTTAATAATCAAATCCCCGATTGGAACGACCTTGTGTATGATGGCGCGTGGCAGGAGGCTTTGCGCAATCTGCACTCCACCAATAATTTTCCTGAATTTACCGGGCGGATATGTCCTGCCCCGTGCGAGGCTTCTTGCACGTTAAACATAGACAACCAGCCTGTAACCATCAAAAGCATTGAGTGCAAAATTATTGATAAGGGCTGGGAAAATGGCTGGGTGCTACCGCAAATTGCCGCGCAAAAAACCGACAAAAAAATCGCCATTATTGGCTCTGGGCCGGCTGGGCTGGCGGCGGCGCAACAATTAGCGCGGGTTGGCCATGCGGTGCATATTTTTGAGAAAAACGCCAAAGCGGGCGGTTTGTTGCGCTATGGTATCCCTGATTTCAAAATGGAAAAGCAACAGATTGACCGCCGCATCGCGCAAATGGAAGCCGAAGGCGTGATTTTTCATTATGGCTGTCATGTTGGGGTTGACACCGATATTGCTGATATTAAGGCCAAACATGACGCGCTTATTTTGGCTTGCGGGTCGGAAACGCCACGCGACCTGCCTGTGGCGGGGCGCGATTTGGCGGGGGTGCATTTTGCGATGGATTTTCTGCCGCAACAAAATCGCCGCAATGGGCAAGAGCCTGTTGATATGCCGCCCATATTGGCGGAAAACAAACATGTCGTGGTGATTGGCGGTGGCGATACGGGCTCGGATTGCATCGGCACCAGTTTTCGGCAAGGCGCGCTATCGGTAACGCAATTAGAGATTATGCCGATACCGCCAGAGCAAGAAAACAAAGGCCTCACATGGCCAGATTGGCCGTTGAAATTGCGCACCTCAAGCAGCCAAGCCGAAGGCGCGGTGCGCGATTTTTCAATTATCACCAAAGCTTTTGTGGGCACAGATAATAAGGTGGTGTCCATTCAATGCGCCAAAGTTGGTGATGATATGCAGCCCATTGCGGGGTCGGAATTTTCTTTGCCTGCCGATTTGGTATTGCTGGCGATGGGTTTTATCCACCCTGTGCATGCAGGCATGGTGGACGCGCTGGCGATAAAAAAAGACGATAGGGGCAATCTGTGCGCCGATATGATGACTTATGAAACCTCGTCTAAAGGCGTGTTTAGCTGTGGCGATGCACGGCGCGGCCAATCTTTGGTTGTGTGGGCTATCCGCGAAGGCCGCCAATGCGCCCAAGCCGTTGATTTATTCTTAATGGGCAAAACCACCTTGCCACGTTAAATTATAAGCTAAACAGATTGGCGCAATAAATCGTCAAGCACGCGCTCAACATGGCGGATAGAATTACACACCATCGCTTGCGTGCAATAGGCCGCAAGGCGGCGCATCTCGCTATCGCCGCTTTGCCATGTGCTTTCTGGTTCGGGGTTTAGCCAGATAACGCGCCGCGCACGGGCATGCATTTCTTTCAATATAAGGTGGCCGGGCTCGGCAAAATTAGACCGCGCATCGCCTAGCACCATCAAAGTGGTGCGTTTATCAATTTTATCCAGCACCGCATC
>JBPCVS010000022.1:0-5568 GCA_051010295.1 Parvibaculales bacterium
AACAAATTGCGGCACGGCATCGGCCAGCTTAACCGCGAAGGCCGCCAACGATTGCTGAGTGCTTTTGAAACGGTGAATGGCCATTTTAAGCGATTATTCACCCAGCTTTTTGGCGGTGGAACGGCACAGCTTGAATTGACGCAAAGCGATGACCCATTGCAAGCGGGGCTAGAAATTATCGCCCATCCGCCGGGCAAAAAACCGCAACTTATGTCGCTTTTGTCAGGTGGCGAACAGGCGTTAACAGCCATGTCTTTGGTGTTTGCCGTGTTTTTGACCAATCCATCGCCAATTTGTGTGTTGGACGAGGTGGACGCACCGCTTGATGATAGCAATGTTGAGCGGTTTTGCAATTTACTGAAAGAAATTTCTGCCGAAACCGATACGCGGTTTTTAATCATCACCCACCACGCCTTAACCATGGCGCGCATGGATAGATTATTCGGGGTGGTGATGCAAGAACGCGGTGTAAGCCAACTTTTATCGGTTGATTTAACAACGGCTGAACAATTTGCCGAAAGCGGCGATGCTAAAATTGCTGAAGATAAAAACAATATCGTAAAATCAATAGGTTAGATTGTGTTTCCCTGCTTGACATTAGTCTTTTGTGATACTAGGGTGCGCCCATCTAGACGGCATAAAAACCTTGCTTTTTGTGATTCTGGAGCTTGCAAATGAGTATTGAAGACGACAAAAAACAAAACCAAACCGAAAACCAAATGCGGGCAGATAAGGAAGATTTGCAGATTTTGGCGGAAAAAATTTCTGAAAGCCGTCATCGGCATCAACCAAAAGAAGCCGAGCATGCCAATGTTAATATGATGGGTCTTGCTTGGCGGTTGACAATAGAGATATTAGTTGGCATTGGGGTTGGCGGTTTTATTGGCTGGTGGATGGATAAATGGTTTAACACCGCGCCCGTTTTTTTGCTTATTATGCTGGTGTTAGGCATGGCGGCGGGGTTATGGGGTGTCGTGCGTATGGTGGCGCAAATGCGGCACAAGCTGGATGAACAGGCTGAACAGGCCAAGAACAAAGCAGACTGAGGATAAAAGCGTGGCAAGCAACAATCAGGCAGATGGCGCAAGCGGTAGTGGTGGTCTTGACCCGATGCACCAATTTGAGGTGTTCCCTATTGTGGAACTGCCTTCCATTGCTGGCATTGACACTTCTTTTACCAATGCGTCCTTGTGGATGGTGATTGCTGTTAGCGTGATTTCGCTATTTATGATTGCCAGCTCGCGTGCCACCAATCTTGTGCCAAGCCGCTTTCAACTTTTGGGCGAGATGGCTTATGGTTTTGTCGCCAATATGGTGCGGGATAATATCGGCACACAGGGTATTCGTTATTTTCCCTTTATTTTTTCGCTCTTCATGTTCATTTTGCTGTGCAATATGTTGGGCATGCTACCTTATAGTTTCACTGTCACCAGCCATTTAATCGTAACATTTGCGCTGGCGGCCACAGTGTTTGTGCTGGTCACATTGGTTGGCTTTCTCAATCATGGCATCGGATTTTTGAAATTATTTGTGCCAACGGGCATACCGATTATTTTGATACCTTTGCTGGTAATTATTGAGCTTATTTCTTATTTAATGCGCCCGATAAGCCTGTCGGTGCGGCTATTTGGCAATATGATGGCTGGCCACACCATGCTGAAAATTTTTGGCGGTTTTGTTGTTGGGCTAAGCTCGGCAGGGCTGGTGCCGCTTGCCATTGCGCCTTTCGCCTTGATGGTTGCCCTCACGGGGTTAGAATTGTTGATTGCGGGCTTGCAAGCCTATGTGTTCACAATTTTGACTTGCATTTACCTCAACGAAGCTATTCACATGAACCACTAATTTTAACGCAACTTTTAACATTTGGAGAAAATATCATGGAAGCAGAAGCAGCAAAATATATCGGGGCAGGCATCGCCTGTGTCGCTTTGGCGGGTGCCGGCATTGGCATTGGCACAATTTTTGGAAATTTTTTGGCGGGCGCATTGCGCAACCCATCGGCGGCGCAAGGCCAGTTTCCCAATTTGCTATTGGGCTTTGCACTGGCCGAGGCAACGGGTCTGTTTGGCTTGATTATTGCCCTGATTTTGTTGTTCGTGGTATAAGCCGCGCAACAGCCCAATAAGGGCAACAGGAGAAAATCATGCCCCAGCTTGACCCCGCCAGTTTTGGCTCACAGCTTTTTTGGCTGGTTTTGTGTTTTGGCACAATGTTTGCGCTGATGGCTTTTGTGGCTTTGCCACGCATTGGCAAAACCTTGGCCAATCGGCAAGCCCAGATAGATGATGATTTGGCGCAGGCCGAAAAATTGCGCACCCAAGCACAAGCCGCCCTTGTGGCCTATGAGGACGCATTGGCCAATGCGCGCTCTGAAGCATTGGTGGCGGCGCAACAAATTCGTGCCGATATGCAGGGTGATATTGACCGCCAAAAAGCCGAGCTTGATGAGCGGTTGAATAATGAGGCGGTGGAGGCCGAAACACGGCTGGCGGCGGCGCGGCAATCGGCTTTGGGCGGTGTGCAAGATGCCGCGCAAGATATTGTGAGCGAAGTGATGCAAGCTATCGGCATTAAGCCGCCCGCGCCCGAACAGGTTAAAAAAGCGGTTAAAGACAGCCAGCAGGATATGGACGCATGAGGCATGAGGTGAACCATGTTTGATGAATCATTTTTTGTAGCCGTTGCTTTTGTGACGGTGATTGGTGCTTTTGTCTATTTGCGCTTGCCGCAAAGGGTGGTGCAAATGCTTGATGACAAGGCGGCTGAAATTAAGGCCGAATTGGATGAAGCGCGCCAGTTGCACGAAGCGGCGGCTAAATTGCTGGCTGATTATGAAGCGCAAGACAAACAGATGCAAAAACAGGCCGAAGAAATTATTGCTGAAGCGGTGCAAACCGCCAAGCGCACAGCACAGGAAGCACATAAGGCACTGCAAGCGCAACTGCAAACCCGCACCGCCCAAGCGCAACAACGCATTGCCCGCGCCGAGGCGGAGCTTGTGAAAGAAATTCGGGCGACCATTACTGATTTGGCGATTGAGGCGGTTGCGCGCTTGGTTGCCGATGGATTGAGCGATACGCAAGCGCGCCAATTGGTTGATGCAAATATCGCCGAAATTGCCACTGATTTTAGAGCATAGATTTTAGAGCATAGATTTTAGAGCTTAATTTTTAAGTAAAGCCGGTATCAATTTCGGAATGTTTTGCGTTTTATGATAAGTTGGCCAGCTTTCGGCGGCTAAAATGCGATGTTCGGCTGGCTCTTGTTTTAAGCGTGAGCGATAAATCCACATATTACGCATAACTTTCTGCACATAAAACCGTGTTTCGGGGGCGGGCACACTTTCAATAAATAAAAGCGGGTCTTGCATATTGTCCAATTCATTGCGCCACCGCCGCACATTGCCGGGCCCCGCATTATAAGCGGCAATCGCTAAAATAAGATTGCCGTCAAAATAAGCGGGCGACAACAACATAGAAAGATAATGCTGGCCGAGTTGCAAATTCAAATCGCTATTGAGCAAGCGGTCGCGCCCTGAGCGACGGGCTAATTGCCTATCGCCACTTATAAAAGCTGCCGTTTGCGGCATAATTTGCATCAACCCCCGCGCCCCCGCGCTTGATTTGGCACGCGCCTTAAAGCGGCTCTCTTGGCGAATAAGCGCGAAAAGCAATGCTGTATCAATGGATGTATCATCATTATCCAGCGCAATCATAGGATACGCGCCTTCATAGAGTTTAAGCGGCATACCATTGGCTTGGCCGGCCCCCAATCGGCTGGCCAGTGCCAGTTGCACGGCGGGATAATCATGCTCACGCGCATAAGCCAACAACATACGCGCTTGCCCATCGCTCAATCGTTCTTGCAAATAGAGTAATTCAAGCTCTGCCCATTCGCCATGTTGGGCTTGGCGGAGTGCTTGGGCGCGGCGCAAAACTGGATGCGATGCTAAAAATGTGTCGCTGGCAATATCTGCGCGTTGCCAGATGATAGGCAACCCATCAGTTACATGTTGCATAGATAAAAGCGCGTAAAAATTATCGCCACTTGTGGCGGCGGCGCGAAAATGTTGCTCGGCACTAGAAATCTCACCCATTTGGCGCAACACCCGCGCCGCCCAATAAGAGGCTTGGGCGCGCAGACTTTCGCTGGCAAAGCGGTTGCGCGCTAATTGCTCAAAATGTTTGAGGGCAGGTTTTGTTTTGCCCAATCGGAAAGCGGCCAATCCAGCATGCCAATCGGCCAATGGCACATAGCGGCGGCTATGGCTGGCTTTGATAGCAAGATCATAGGCTTTGGCAATTTTGCCCTCAATGTAATAGCTACGCGCAATCAATGATTTGAGAAAATTACTTTCAGCTTTTGTCAATAAACGCGCTTGCCGTCTGGCGGTGATATATCTAAGGGCTTGGGTTGGGCGTTCGCGCCGCACAAGGCTGGTAATATGATTTTTTATCCGCCTTTTAGTGCGGGTTGTAAAAAGCGGAGAAGGCTGACTGCCTTGGCGCACCTGATAAACACGTGGTGGCGGTTGTTTTGGCATAGAAACCCCGCGTGGCTTGCGCTTTTTCGCCAATTTATAAATCCGCCAAGCCCCGGGGTGGTCGGCATAATTTTTCAGCCAGTCGCGCAATTCTACCCACCGCGCCCGATAATCGGTTGGGTGCATATAACGTTGATACAAAACATGCCCCATTAAAATTGGGCTATCAAGGCGACGAATGAGACGGTCGGCACGTCGCCATAAAGCATTTTCTTGCAGGTCAAAAATTTCTTGATATAGCCGCGTATCGGGCAATTTTGCGGCGGCATTAAAATCTGGCCGCGCCAAAGGCACAGGGTTTGCATGTGCCAGCCCTGCGCCCAACAGCAACAGGCCTATAATGCACATTATTAAATAATGTTTCGTCCCTGTGATTTTGCCTATCATTGTTTTTCCATAAAACTTTTTAGGGTGCATAAATCCGCCCACATATCGGCTTTGGCTTCTGGCTTTCTGAGAATATAGGCTGGATGCAATAGCGGCAGGGCAGGGATTGTAGGCTCATTATCTTGCGACTCGCTGGCTTGATAATCGTGCCATTTGCCGCGCAAACGCGTAATACCCAAAGCGGTGTTAAGCAGAGCTTTGGCCGCACTGCCGCCCACCAATAGCAAAATTTTAGGCTGTGCTAAGCGGATTTGATGTTCAATAAAAGGGCGGCACAAGGCGACTTCCTCAACACTAGGTGCGCGATTACCGGGCGGTCGCCATGCAATAATGTTGGCAATATAAAGGTTCTCTTTGCGCGATAAACCAATAGAAGCCAGCATAAGGTCAAGTAATTGTCCGCTTTTTCCAACAAAAGGCTTGCCTAAGCGGTCTTCCTCTTGGCCGGGTGCTTCACCGATAATCATAATATCGGCCTCTGGCACACCATCTGAAAAAACCGTATTTTTGGCAGTTTTCTTGAGGGCGCACCCTTCAAAAGATGCCAAAGCCGCCTGCAATTCATCAAGCGTTGTGGTGGCAGATGCCAGCTTTTGCGCATTTTGTGCGGTCGCATTATCGCTCTGCGCTGCGGGGTG
>JBPCVS010000023.1:0-3099 GCA_051010295.1 Parvibaculales bacterium
GACCCCGTGCTGGCGGCGCGTTTGCCGCCAAGTGATAGCCAGCGCATTTTGCGCGGGCTAGAAGTCGCATTGGCCACTGGCACCCCCTTATCAGCTTGGCAGAAACAAGCCGCCCCGCCATTTTTAAGCAAATATCATGGCATCGTGTTGATGCCAGACCGCCAATGGCTTTATGCAAGGTGCAATGCGCGGTTTGAGCAAATGCTGGCGGCTGGCGCGGTAGATGAGGTGAAAACCCTGCTGGCACTTAATATCGCACCCACCAAACCCGCCATGAAAGCGCATGGTGTGCCAGAATTGGCGGCCTATCTGCATGGCACAGACACATTAGAAGAGGCCACTGCCCACGCCCAACAAATAACCCGACGCTATGCCAAGCGACAACTGACTTGGTATCGCAATCAAATGCCGCATTGGGCAAAATTTTCAGAACAAGATTATAACAATAATATCCATAAAATCTTTTCATTTATTTCAAAATAATGCTTGACAGAGTAATTTATTTTACTATTTTGCATTTCCTTGATGTAAAAGCTGTTGATGGAGCAGATAATGTCAGAACAAATGAATGGGGCGCAAATTGTTTTACAGGCTTTGCGCGACCAAAATGTTAAACATATTTTTGGCTATCCGGGTGGTGCTGTGTTGCCGCTTTATGATGCTTTGTTTCAACAAGATGATATTGAGCATATTTTGGTGCGCCATGAGCAAGGTGCTGCCCATGCGGCGGAGGGTTATGCGCGTTCAACGGGCAAATGCGGGGTGATTTTAGTAACCTCTGGGCCGGGCGCGACCAATGCGGTCACTGGCCTCACCGATGCTTTGATGGATTCCATTCCGCTGGTTTGCATTAGCGGCCAAGTGGCCACGCATTTAATTGGCAATGATGCGTTTCAAGAGGCCGATACGGTTGGCATTACGCGCCCCTGCACCAAACATAATTATCTGGTTAAATCGGTTGATGATTTGGCGCGGGTGATGCACGAGGCTTTTTATGTTGCCACGACTGGGCGGCCGGGCCCAGTGGTGGTTGATGTGCCCAAAGATGTGCAATTTGCGCTGGGCGATTATGTTAAGCCTAGCACGGTGCGCCACAAAACCTATAGCCCGCAAATCAAAGGCGAAATGCCAGCGATTCAAGCCGCCATTGAACTTATGGAAAAGGCCGAAAACCCGATTTTTTATACAGGCGGCGGGGTTATCAATTCTGGTGCGCAGGCGTGTCAATTATTGCGCGAATTGGTTAAGCTGACTAATTTTCCCATCACTTCAACTTTGATGGGGTTGGGCAGTTTTCCCTCAGTTGGCAAACAATGGCTGGGCATGTTGGGCATGCACGGCACTTATGAAGCTAATCTTGCCATGCATGAATGTGATGTGATGATTAACATTGGGGCGCGTTTTGACGACCGCATTACCGGGCGGCTTGATGCGTTTTCGCCAAATTCAAAGAAAATCCATATTGATATTGACCCGTCCTCTATCAATAAAAACATTATGGTAGATGTGCCGATTATTGGCGATTGCGGCCATGTTTTGGAAGATTTGTTGCGCGTGTGGAAGTCGCGTGCCAGCAAGCCAAATAAGGCGGCACTGGCTGATTGGTGGCAGAAAATTGAAGGCTGGCGCGGGCGTGATTGTCTTGCTTATGAGGCTGACAAAAAACTAATCAAGCCGCAATATGCCATTGAGCGACTTTATGAATTGAGCAAAGGCCCCAACACTTTTATCACCACAGAAGTAGGC
The DNA here is from genome assembly GCA_051010295.1 of Parvibaculales bacterium. Classification (GTDB taxonomy): domain Bacteria; phylum Pseudomonadota; class Alphaproteobacteria; order RS24; family RS24; genus JBPCVS01. Next base: position 1,747 of record JBPCVS010000023.1, read on the forward strand.
CAACACCAAATGTGGGCGGCGCAATATTATCGCTTTGAAGAGCCTAATCACTGGATGACCTCTGGCGGTTTGGGAACGATGGGCTATGGCTTGCCCGCCGCTGTTGGGGTGCAGGTTGCCCACCCCGAAGGGTTGGTTATTGATATTGCGGGCGAGGCTTCGGTGCTGATGACCATGCAGGAGATGTCAACGGCGGTGCAGTATCGCCTGCCGATTAAGATATTCATTCTCAATAATGAATATATGGGCATGGTGCGCCAATGGCAGGAATTATTGCATGGTGGGCGTTATTCCAGCTCATATTCAGAAGCTTTGCCCGATTTTGTCAAATTGGCGCAAGCCTATGGCGCGGCTGGGCTGCGGGCGCAAAAACCCGATGAGTTGGATGAGGCGATTAAAGAAATGCTGGCCATTGATGGCCCGGTCATTTTTGATTGCGTTGTTAAGAAAGATGAAAATTGCTTCCCGATGATTCCGTCAGGGGCGGCGCATAATGAAATGATGCTGAGCGATGATAAGGTAGAGGTGGAAATTTCTGCCGAAGGAAAAGCACTGGTTTAATATAATCAGGGCTTTTAACCACAAGGCAGGTGCGCTATAGAAGCCGATAAGAGGGGATTATGCAGGACTTAAAAACCCATACAATTTCTATACTCGTTGATAATGAAGCTGGTGTGTTGGCGCGGGTTATCGGCCTGTTTTCTGGGCGCGGCTATAATATTGATAGTTTAACGGTTGCCGAGATTGACCAGAACGAGCAGATGTCGCGCATTACCATTGTAACCACTGGTACGCCGATGGTGATTGAACAAATTAAGGCGCAGTTGGGGCGGCTGGTGCCAGTGCATCGGGTGGTGGATTTAACGGTTGAAACCAATAGTGTAGAGCGTGAACTGGCACTTATTAAAGTGGTTGGCAAAGGCGAGAATCGGGTTGAGGCTTTGCGTATGTCAGAGGCTTTTCGCGCCCGCGTGGTGGATGCCACAACCGATAGTTTTGTCTTTGAACTCACCGGTGACACCGAAAAAATCAACGCTTTTATCAGCCTCATGAAACCGCTTGGCTTAACCGAAGTGTCGCGCACGGGCGTGGCCGCTATTGCACGTGGCGCGGAGGCGATGTAGTTTGGCGTGAGGGAAAAGGAGCAAGCAAATGGAAATGCTGTATGAAAAAGATGCCGATGTAAATCTCATTAAGAGCAAGAAGGTGGCGATAATTGGCTATGGTAGCCAAGGCCACGCGCATTTACTCAACTTACGCGATAGTGGGGTGGACGAAATTTGCGTTGGGCTGCGTGATGGCTCGCCTTCGGTGGCCAAAGCTGAGGCTGAGAATATTATTGTGCGGTCTATT
>JBPCVS010000024.1:0-4733 GCA_051010295.1 Parvibaculales bacterium
CGAGGTGCGCCGCCATAAATGCCAATTTTCTTTTGCCTGTGATGGCCGTTCTGACAGAGCGCGCAATCTTGCTTTGTGGCGGCGCGCTTTGCGTATTGCCCAAGCCAAGCTGGTGCATTTGCGCACCCTGCCGCAAACCGCCACCGCCACGCATTATCATGCTGATTATGTAACCCCCTATTGGAGTCGGGAAATGGTGCGACTCGCCAAAATCGGGCGGCATATATTTTATAGCGATAGCGCGCTTTAAGTTTTAATCAATATCAATATCAAGGCCAAAATCTAACACATGCGCAGAATGGGTGAGCGCGCCAATGGAAATAAAATCCACCCCCGTTTCGGCAATCGCCACCACATTTTGCGCCGAGATGCGGCCAGAAGCTTCGGTTATGACCCCTCCTTTGGCACGTTTGACGGCTTTGGCCAGCATGGCGGGCGGCATATTATCAAGCAACACAATATCAGCCCCCGCCAATAGGGCTTCGTCTAGCTGGTCAAGCGTATCAACCTCAATTTCAATCGGCAATTTATGCGCATTCTTTCGCGCTGCCGCAAAAGCAGAAGCGATGCTACCCGCCACTGCAATATGATTATCTTTAATCAAAATCGCATCATCTAGCCCAAAGCGGTGATTATATCCGCCCCCCATCCGCACGGCATATTTTTGCGCACTACGCAAATTTGGTAGGGTTTTTCGTGTGTCGCGGATACGCGCTTGGGTGTGCGCTATCAAAGCCACCAGTTTGGCCGTCTGGCTGGCAATGCCTGACAAATGGCCAATAAAATTAAGCGCGACACGTTCGCCGCCCAAAATGGTCAACGCTTTGCCCTCAAGCGTTAAAATATCATCACCCACCGCGATTGTGTCGCCATCTTGCTTATGCGCCACCAATGCCAGCGCATCATCATTGGCCAAAAAAGCTGTTTGGGCAAAGTCTAACCCTGCCAACACCCCGCCATCACGGGCGCGTAACACGGCTTTGGCGCGGTGTTGTGGGCTAATAATGGCTTGCGAAGTAACATCACCATTCTTCCCCAAATCTTCAGCCAGCGCATCGGCCACCAGCCGCCCAATTTCAACAGAGGAGAGGGGGGCGCACGACATATTAACGCGCAAATTCAGTCAGCGGCATATTTTGTGCCGCTTCATCTGGCATTGGAGGCAAGGCGGCATAAAGCGCGTTAAGCTGCGGCAAGGTTAAATAATGATGCTGGGCTTGCGCCAATCTATCGGGAAAATCTTGCCGATAATGCGCGCCTCTACTTTCTTGGCGGGTGAGGGCAGAGGCCGCCATAAATTGCGCCGCCAAAATTATATTGGCATAAGGTGCAAGTTTGCCAGTGGCGTTTTCTAGCCGCTTTAATTCATGCAATGCGGCCAGCAAATCGCCCCGCCTGCGCACCACACCAACCTGTTGGCTCATCAAAGTGCGAAGGCGGTTAAATTTTTGTCCATAGATAGAATTGGTTGCATTGTTAAATTGCGTCTGCGGGGGCGGTGGCACACGCACCAACCCTTGTGTAACTTGCTGGTTAATATCATCGGCAATACGTGCGCCAAACACAATCGCCTCTAGCAATGAATTGCTGGCCAAGCGATTTGCGCCATGCGCGCCAGTGGCCGCCACTTCGCCACATGCCCACAGCCCCGCAACATTGGTGCGCCCCATTTTATCGGTGCGGATGCCGCCCATATGAAAATGCGCAGCTGGTGCAACAGGCACAAGCCTATCGGTCGGGTCAATGCCAGCCTTTTGGCAACTCGCAGCAATGGTAGGAAAACGGCGGGTGAGTGTTTGTGCCAAATTATTAGGGCGCAAATCCAGCCCCACGCCACCGCTTGTTTTAATTTCTTCAAATACCGCCCGCGCCACAATATCACGCGGCGCAAGTTCTCCATCGGGGTGAATGGCGGGCATAAACCGCACCCCGTCCTGATTGCGTAATATCGCACCTTCACCGCGCAATGCTTCGGTGGCCAAAGGTGCGGGGTCGCCTTGGCCGGTGAGTGCGGTTGGGTGAAATTGCATAAATTCGGCATCGGCAATTTGCGCCCCAGCACGGGCGGCCATAGCCAAAGCCTCGCCATTGGCGGTGTGTGGATTGGTGGTGGTGGCAAAAAGATGGCCGCATCCGCCAGTGGCCAATATGGTGGCACGGGCGCGAATAAATAAAGGCGCGTCTAAACTGGTGGCTTGGGCAGGGCGGGCAAACACGCCTACTACTTGGCCATCTTCAACGGCTAATTCATAGGCGGAAAAATTTTCCAAAAAATGCAATGAGGGGGCGGCCTCCGCACACCCTATCAGCGCGCTCATAATTTCGCGGCCAGTGCGGTCACCATTTATGCCGACAATGCGGTTATGGCTGTGGGCGGCCTCGCGCCCCAGTGCAAAATCACCATTTTTTGTGCGGTCAAAAGCCACGCCAAAATTGTGCAAATCAGCGATGCGCGCACTTGCTTCATTAGCCAAAATATAAGCAATATCGGGGTCAACCAAGCCTGCACCTGCGGCAATGGTGTCTTGGGCATGATTGGCGGGGGTGTCGCCCTTGCCCAATGCGGCGGCAATGCCGCCTTGTGCCCATTTGCTGGCCGCGCCTTTGGTGCGTTTGCCGCCCGCTAATATAGTCACTTGGCGCGGTGCAAGTTTAAGCGCGGTGAACAGCCCCGCCAACCCCGCGCCAACCACCAGCACATCACCAGCATCAATAATGTTAGAAAAAGCAGACGCGCTCACTGTTAGCTCATCTCAATCATGCGTTCAACCGAAGCGCGGGCGCGTTCGGCAATGGCGGCATCAATTTCAATTTTTTGCCGATTAAAAGCCAACGCCTCCAAAACTTTGGGTAGGGTGATTTGTTTCATGTGGGGGCATAAATTGCAGGGGCGCACAAAATTCACATTGGGGTTTTCCACCTGCACATTGTCGCTCATAGAACATTCAGTCACCATCAAAACGCGGTCGGGCTGATTATCGGTAACCCATTTAATCATGGCCGAAGTTGAACCAGAAAAATCGGCCTCATCCAGCACATCGGGCTTACATTCGGGGTGCGCGATAATGCGTAGGCCAGGGTTTTGCTCCCGATAAATACGCAATTCCTCGGCGGTAAATAATTCATGCACCTCGCACCGCCCTTTCCAGCCAATCACCTCAACATCAGTTTCACTGGCAATGTTTTGGGCAAGATATTCGTCTGGTATGCACAAAACCTGTTTGCTGCCGCTTTGCGCGCTCATGGCGTTGACAATTTTCACCGCATTGGAGGAGGTGCAACAAATATCGGTTTCGGCTTTGACAGCGGCCGAAGTGTTAACATAGGTGACAATCGGCACATTGGGATAGGCTTCGCGCAGGGCGCGCACATCGGCGGCAGTGATGCTTTCGGCCAGCGAGCAACCCGCCTTCATATCAGGAATAAGCACTGTTTTATCGGGGTTGAGCAATTTGGAAGTCTCGGCCATAAAATGCACCCCGCATTGCACAATGGTATCGGCATCGGCGCGGGCGGCCTCAATGGCAAGCTGCAAACTGTCGCCCACCACATCGGCAATGCAATGAAAAATCTCTGGCGTTTGATAATTATGCGCCAGCACCACCGCATTTTTCTGGCGTTTAAGGGCGTTAATGGCTTTGATATAGGGCGCGAAAAACGGCCACTCAACAGGCGGCACAACTTTTTTTAATTGCTCATAAATAGGCGCCATATCCCGCGCCATCGCGTCATTATATTGAATATCCATCTCAGCCAAAATCTGTGCGCCACTTTGCCCAATCGGTTGGGTGGACGCAGTTTTCAGCAATGTTTCACTAAATTGTATCATGTCATTTCAACTTTATTTTAGTGTTATTATGCTCACTATGAGCATAATTATTGCCCATAATATGAGTTTTTTTAACAAAAATGCAAGTGGCAATTTTGAAAACTATATAGGCAGTGCAATGTATTGAGTTGATTTTGGCCTGTTTTGGCGGTATCTTAGAATAAGAGGTGTAGCTATGGATGCAGGAGTGGCAATGATTGTAGGGTTTATTGCGAAGATTATTGATTCCCCTTTTTCGTATATAATTTTAGCCATATTCGTATGGTATGTGCGGGATATTTATAATTTTCTTATGTCCATAAAAGACATAAAAAATAAATGGCCACATCTTTTAGAAATTTTAAAAGATATGAATGATAGAATTAAATCTATGAATGATAGGATTAAATCCATGCAAGATAGTATGGATAATTTAATCAACCCATTAGCACAATCAAAAAGCCCTCAAAGCCTCAATGATAAAGGACGCAAAGTGGCGCAAGAATTGGATGCTGAATCATTTGTTGAAAAATATATGACGTATCTTAAACTTGGCGAAAACATGAACGCCTATGATATACAAGAGGCCTGTTTTCATTTTGCTTCAGATATTTTGCCTGAGAAATATTTAACCGACGCAGAAAAAACAAACATCAAAGATGTTGCTTATAGGCATGGCAATACTGAACGGGCAATACTTCGTAGTGTCATAGGCATTACTTTGCGCGATGCAATTTTGCGAGGGCGTGATATAAATTTAGGGCAGGTGGACACCGATACGCCTACCAGCTAATTCCCATTATTTTTTATTCTGGGTGCGTTGGGCTTGCACGCGCAGGCCGGCCAGAGGGCGTTCGGCTGGTTCTTCATGGGCAAAGCGGAAGAGTTCGGCTGGCCGCCCGCGTGCTTTTTCAAATTTTTTGGT
>JBPCVS010000025.1:0-2785 GCA_051010295.1 Parvibaculales bacterium
CGGCGATTTCGCGCTCTTGCAAAAGCTGGGGGCGCACCATGATTTTGCGGTTGCCCAAACCGATATTGTAACGCTTGGCGATAGCGATGCGCCCTATTCCTCATCGGCCATTCGGCAGGCTTTGCGCGATGGCCAGCCCGAACAAGCGGCGGCCATGTTGGGGCGCGATTGGGCGATTGAAGGCCAAGTGCAACAAGGCGACCAACGTGGCCGCACCATTGGTTTTGCGACCGCCAATATGGCTTTAGATGATTATGTTGAGCCGCATTTTGGGGTCTATGCGGTGCAGGCGGAAATAATGGATGGCGCGCTGGCGGGCAACATTTATCAAGGCGTTGCCAATATCGGGTTGCGCCCGACTGTCGGCACCGATAAGCCGCGCCTTGAGGCGCATTTATTTGCTTTTGATGCGGATATTTATGATGCCAATCTGCGCGTGGCACTGACACATTTTATTCGGCCAGAGCAAAAATTTGACGGGCTGGACGCGCTGAAAACCCAAATTGCCAAAGATTGCCAAACAGCGCGAGAAATGCTTGGCTTGGCGGCAAGGGATTGCTAAAACCGCGCTATGAGTGAAACCATAAGAGATTACAAAGCAACATTGCAGTTGCCGCAAACCGATTTTCCAATGAAAGCAGGATTGCCCAAAAGCGAGCCAGAGATTTTGGCCTATTGGCAAGAGATTGGCCTGTATGAGCGGTTGCGCGAGGCGGCGCGGGGGCGCGAGAAATTTGTGCTGCATGATGGCCCACCATACGCTAATGGCGATATTCATATCGGCCACGCGCTGAATAAAATTTTGAAAGATATTATTGTGCGCGCCCACCAGATGATGGGCAAAGACGCAGCTTATGTGCCGGGTTGGGATTGTCATGGCTTGCCGATTGAATGGAAAATTGAGGAGCAATATCGCGCCCAAGGCAAAAATAAAGATGATGTGCCAGCGCATGAGTTTCGCGCCCAATGCCGCCAATTTGCCGATAAATGGATGACAATACAATCGCGGCAATTTCAACGGCTAGGCGTGTTGGGCGATTGGGACAAGCCCTATAGCACGATGGATTTTGAGGCCGAAGCTATTATTGTGCAAGAATTTCAAAAATTCATTATGGACGGTTCGCTCTATCGCGGTTCTAAACCCGTGATGTGGTCGGTGATGGAAAAAACCGCGCTGGCCGAAGCTGAGGTGGAATATGAAGAGCATCGCTCGCCAACAATTTTTGTCAAATTTCCAGTGATTGAAGCTAAAGATATGGCTTTTTTGGCGGGGGCATCGGTGGTGATTTGGACGACAACCCCTTGGACATTGCCTGCCAATCGCGCTTTGGCCTATGCCGAAAATCTAACCTATGGGCTGTATCAAGCGGGTGATGATACATTAATTTTATGCGATAATTTGGCCAAACAAGTTATGCAAGCCGCAGAAATTGAGACATTTAATCGGCTGGGCGATGTTGACCCTGCGGGCATTATTTGCGCCCACCCATTGCATAAACAGGGTTATGATTTTCAAGTGCCAGTGCTGGCGGGTGATTTTGTAACCGATGAGACTGGCACAGGGTTGGTGCATGTTGCGCCCGGGCATGGCCAAGATGATTATGAATTGGTGACAAAACATAATCGCACGCTTGCTCAAAATAAAGCTGAGGCGGGTTATGTGGAAATCCCCGAAACGGTTGATGAAAATGGCATTTATTATCCGCATGTGCCGCTTTTTGCGGGCAAGCGGGTGTTTAATTATATTTTTGACGATAAAGAAAATTATGAGGAGGCCAATAGCGCGGTGATACGCGCCCTAGATGAAGCGCAAAGCCTAATCGCGCAGGGCAAATTGCGCCATCAATATCCGCATAGCTGGCGGTCTAAAGCACCGCTTATTTTTCGCAACACACCGCAATGGTTTATCGCTATGGATAAAGCCTCACATAGCCTGCGGCAAAAAGCCCTAAAAGCGATTGATAAGGTGCAGTGGTATCCCAAAACTGGGCGCAACCGCATTTATGCGATGATTGAAAACCGCCCCGATTGGGTGGTGTCCCGCCAACGCGCATGGGGTGTGCCGCTAACAATTTTTATGCGTAAAAATACGGCAGACACAGGCACAGGCGCGGAAATTGAGATTTTGCAAGATGGGGAAGTCAATCAGCGCATTGTTGAGAAAGTGCGGCAAAATGGTGCCGATGCGTGGTTTAACACCGACCCGCAAGAATTTTTGGGCGATAAATATAATGCCGATGATTATGAGCAGGTGCATGATATTTTAGATGTTTGGTTTGATAGTGGCACAACCCATGCTTTTGTGTTGGAGGCGCGGGCGGATTTATGCTGGCCAGCCGATGTTTATTTAGAAGGCAGCGACCAGCATCGCGGCTGGTTTCAATCTTCGCTGTTGGAGGCTTGTGCCACCCGCGACACCGCGCCTTATAAAAATGTGGTTACGCATGGTTTCACAATGGATGAAAAAGGCCGCAAAATGTCAAAATCTATGAACAATGCGGTTGACCCACTTAAAATTACAGAGCAATCGGGTAGCGAGATTATCCGCCTATGGACAACTTCTTGCGATTATAGCGAAGACCAGCGCATTGGGCCAGAAATCATCAAAGCCAACACCGATGCTTATCGCAAAATGCGGAATTGCTTTCGCTTTTTGCTAGGCAATTTGGCGGGGTTTGACGATGATGAAAAAATCGCGCCCGAAAATATGCCAGAGCTGGAGCAATATATGTTGCATCGTCTGGTGGAGCTGGACGCGCTGGTGCGGCATAATTATCAGCATTTT
>JBPCVS010000026.1:0-2642 GCA_051010295.1 Parvibaculales bacterium
ATTTGGCGGCTTTGGGGGTTAGGCATGATAGATTTGTGTCGGAGCAAGATTTATATGAGGCGGGCGCGGTGGATAAGGCGGTGGCGACATTGCGCGATAAGGGGCTGGTTTATGAAGGCATATTAGAACCGCCTAAAGGTGAAAAAGCGCGGGCAGATGATGGCGATGACGCGGATGATAATCAGCCGCAATTATTGTTTCGTGCCAGTCAATTTGGCGATGATAGCGACCGCGCTTTGCAAAAATCTGATGGCAGTTGGAGCTATTTCGCGCCTGACATTGCCTATCACGCCGATAAGGTGCAACGCGGTTTTACGCGCTTGATTGATATTTGGGGCGCAGACCATGCCGGCTATATTAAACGCATGCAAGCGGCAGTGGCGGCTATAACCGATGGGCAAGCCAATTTAGAGGTGAAAAGTTGCAATCTTGTCAAGCTCAAACGTGGCAATGTGCCAGTAAAAATGTCTAAACGTTCTGGTGAGTTCGTAACATTATCTGAAGTAGTGGATGAAGTAGGCAAAGCCTCCATGCGTTTTATGATGTTGACGCGCAAAAGCGATGCACCACTGGATTTTGATTTTGCTTTAGTGAAAGAGAAAAGTCGTGATAATCCAGTGTTTTATGTGCAATATGCGCATGCACGGATTTGTTCGGTGGTGCGGCAAGCCAAAGAGCTTGGATTCAAGCCCAAAGCGTTGACTGATGAAATCCTTGCCAACGAAGCCGATATAAGTTTGCTTACAGACCCTGCCGAACACGCCCTTATCCGCCAAATTGCGGCTTATCCGCGCCTATTGCTGGCGGCAGCCGAAGCTGGCGAACCGCACCGCATTGCCTTTTATTTGCAAGATTTAGCGGGCTATTTTCATGTTTTGTGGAATTTGGGCAAAACCCAGCCAGAATTACGCTTTTTGCGAGAAGATAACCCATCCCTCACCTATGCACGGCTGGCTTTGTTGCGCGCTGTCGCTATCACACTTGCCAGTGGATTGGATGTCATAGGCATAGAACCAGAAACACAAATGCGCTAAACTAATATGATATAGGAGCCGTTACATGCCAGATAATAAATCCAGTGACGAAAATTATGAGGATGAATTTTTAGACGATACTGCCGAACTGGAAATCGCTCATCCGTCGCCTAATGCCGAGATTTATGCGCGAACCAGTAGTTTTTCCTTTCCGCCCTTGCCATTTTTATTTGCTGGCTTGCTGGTTTTGGCGATTGGCTTTGTAGCCGTGTTTTTTTATGGCTATCAAATTGGCCTAGAGCAGGGACACCGCAACTTGCCACCGCTTATTTTAGCCGACCCATCGCCGATAAAAAAACCGCCCGCGCAAGTGCTCGGCGGGGTGCCAGCAAAGCCAGAAAATTTGAACATTTATGATGTGGCGCACGGCACAGGAAACAGCGGCGACACGGCGGAAACAAGCCCCACCCCAGAAAAAACAGCAAATACACCCAATATAAGCACGGCTGATAAAAGTGATGGCAAAAATGCCGATGGTTCGGTTGAAAGCCTGCTTGCTCCCCCGCAAACTGACCTATTGCAAAAAAATGCCATTGCGGTATCGCCACCACGCCCTGACTTGAATCGTGAGCCGACTGCATCGCCCTCAGTCAAAGTGCCGCCACCCAAAGCCCCAATTATAATTGCCAACACCACCCCCTATATGGTGCAATTATCGGCAGCGCGGAGTCGTGCTTTGGCGCGGGGAAGCTATAGCCGTCTGCAAAGCAAACATAGCGCATTATTGGCACGTCGCGACCCGCTTATTTTACGGGTAGATTTGGGCAATAAGGGCATTTTTTATCGCGTTAATGTGCCGGGCTTTGCCAATAAATCGGCGGCGGCACAATTTTGTGCGGCCTTAAAAAAACGTGAGCAGGATTGCTTTGTCCGCCAACAACCATAACGTCATTTATTCTTCTGGCAGAGCCGTTATATTCGGCATTGCAGGGCTTGCACTCAGCCCATCCGAAGCCGCATTTTTTTGCGAAACGCGCCCGGCAGGGATTATTTTATTTGCGCGTAATATAGAAAGCCGCCACCAGCTTAGGGCCTTAACCGATGATTTGCGTGATAAATTGGACAATCCGAATTTACCAATTTTGATTGACCAAGAAGGTGGCCGCGTTGCGCGGTTGCGCCCACCATTGGTGCGCGCCTATCCACCGCTTGCCGCCTATGGCGCATTATATGAGCAAGACCCAGAAAAAGCCCTCAAAGCAACCCGATTGGGGGCGCAATTACTGGCCAGTGATTTATATGAAATGGGCATCAATATCACCTGCGCCCCGTGCCTTGATTTAGCTTTACCGCAAATGTCGGCAGTGATTGGTGACCGCGCATTTGCGGCCAGCCCCGATAGTGTAGCGCGACTCGGGCGGTGCTTTATGGAAGGCGTAACCCAAGCTGGCGTTTTGCCAATGATTAAACATCTGCCGGGGCATGGCCGCGCCCAGGTGGATAGCCACGACACATTGCCAGTAATTGATACAGTCGTTCCACAATTACAAAGCCAAGATTTTGCACCCTTTCGCCAGCTCAATGATGCTTTGCTTGGCATGACAGGGCATTTGCTATTTACCCAAATTGACACTGATATGCCAACAACTTTGTCGCCCATTATCATTG
>JBPCVS010000027.1:0-2742 GCA_051010295.1 Parvibaculales bacterium
GGCCATGAACGCGCTAAAAAAAGCGGGTGGCCAAATTGCACAAGATATTAAAGCGGCGGTAACAGATGCGCAAATTGTGCTGACCATGTTGCCAAGTGGAGCGCAGGTGCAAGAAATTTATTGCGGCACAACACAGATGGCGGGGGTGTTGGCACAGGTGGACAAAGACACTTTGTTGATTGATTGTTCCACCATTGATGTAGATACAGCACGGCAGGTATCGCAAATGGCACAGGCAAAAAACTTGCCGATGGTTGACGCGCCTGTGTCAGGCGGTGTTGGCGGTGCGGATGCGGCAACGCTTACTTTTATGGTGGGGGGTGCGGCACAAGATTTTGCCCGCGCCAAGCCGATTTTGGAAAATATGGGCAAAAATATCTTTCATGCTGGCGGTAGTGGCAACGGGCAGGTGGCAAAAATCTGCAATAATATGTTGCTGGGTATTTCTATGATTGGCACATGTGAAGCCTTTATGTTGGGCGAAAAATTGGGGCTAGACGCACAGGTTTTATTTGATATTGCTTCCACCGCATCGGGGCAATGCTGGTCTATGACAAGCTATTGTCCGACGGCTGGCCCGGTGCCAAATAGCCCAGCTAATAATGACTATAAGGCTGGCTTCACCGCCGCTATGATGTTGAAAGATTTGCACTTGTCGCAAGCCGCCGCCAATAGTGCGGCATGCAAAACCCCGATGGGGCAACGCGCAACGCAACTTTATAAGGCGATGGCAGAGAAAGGTTATGACGGGTTAGATTTTTCTGGCATTATGAAAATGCTACGCGGCGAGCTGGACTAAAAGCTCACCCTAAAATAAGCCCCAAATTAAAATAAACGAGGAATAAAGCGGTTGGTTTTTTGCATATAATCGGCATAGGCTGGTTTTTTAATTAAGCGACGTTCAAGCATGACCGCTCCAGATATTTTCACCAGCAAAAAATTCATAAGGGCGGGGGCATAAATCATCCAAAAAGCTGCTGGAATCGTTGCCACGACCGCAAAATAAATGCCCCACCAAAAAAGCGCGTCCCCAAAATAATTTGGATGACGGGTGCGCGCCCACCAGCCATCGCTCAAAATTTCATCGGGTTGGGCAGTGGCACGAAATTTTGTCAGCTGTCTATCGGCCAATGTTTCAACCACCAAACCCGCAAAAGCAATAACCATCCCCCCGCTTGCCAATAATGGGAAAGCAGCTTGTCCGCCCATATAAAGCGCGGCAAGATAGGGCGTGGCCACCAGATACATCAATGTGCCTTGCAAGGCGAACACGACAAAAAAGCTACGCCACCAGAAATTGCGCCCATGATAGGCGCGCATTTTTTGGTAGCGATAATCTTCCGCGCCCTCTTTGAGCCAACGCGCACCAAGATGGAAAAATAATCTTGCGCCCCATAAAATTACGAGTAGGGCGATGGTAAAATTAAATAGAGTGATACTAGCCGCGACAGTGAGGGCGACCAGTGCGGCCAAAGCAAAGCCGCCACCCCAGAACATATCGGTAATGCTGGCATCTTTTATGATGAGGCTGACGGCCCAAAGCGACACCATCAACCCCAATATGGCCACCCCTGCGGCGGCAAAAACATTTGATTGAATCACGGCTATTATTGTGCAGGGCAATATATATAATGTTTCCATGATTGCGTTATAAAAGATTTTGTCGCAAAAATGCAAAAATAATATGCAAAGGAACAATTATGACCCGACCTGTTGCGCACTATCGTTATCTTGACCATGATGGGGTGCTGGCTTTTGCGCATCGCGGTGGTGACCGTGTGGCACAAGAAAATTCAGTGGCGGCTTTTGCCGATGCGCTGACGCAAGGCTATCGCTATTTAGAGACCGATGTGCATGCGTCAAAAGATGGTGTGGTATATGCTTTTCACGATGATAATTTGCACCGCATGACTGGCCAAGATGTGTGTTTGGGGGCATTAACGGCACAACAGATTGATGACATTACTTTGCATGGTGGCCATCATATTCCGCGCATGGCAGAACTCTTTGAGCGGTTTCCAGAGGCGCGGTTTAACATTGATGCAAAAAGCGGGGCGGTGGTTGCACCGTTGGCCAATCTGATTAACAAAATGCGGGTGCGCGATAAATGTTGCATTGGGGCTTTTAGCGATGCGCGTATTAAAGCGGTGCGGCGTTTGGTGCGCGGCGACATTTGCCATAGTGTTGGGCCACGTCAAGCGGCGCGATTTTATGTTGGCGCAAAATTATATATGCCGCAATGGTTTAGCGCGGGGTGTTTGCAATTTCCGATGATGCAGGGCGACCGCCAGCTTGTTACACCCAAAACCATTGCTTATGCACATCGGTGCGGCTTGCAAGTTCATGTTTGGACAATCAATGGTGAAAATACAATGAATGAATTATTGGATATGGGCGTAGATGGCATTATGACCGATGATTGCGCGCTTTTGAAAAAAGTTTTACTAGCGCGGAATTTGTGGTAGATAAAACATCTATTGCAACATGCGCAAATGGTGGAAAAATTATGTCGGAATCAAAACAATTAGATATGCAGGTTACGGATGATTTTTTTGCCGAAACACTCGCCCAACGCGACCCGGCCATTGCTGGGGTTATTGCGGCAGAGACAACGCGCCAGCAACAGCAAATTGAATTGATTGCATCGGAGAATATTGTATCGCAAGCGGTGTTGGAAGCGCAGGGCTCGGTGCTGACCAATAAATATGCCGAGGGCTATCCGCATAAACGTTATTATGGCGG
>JBPCVS010000028.1:0-13753 GCA_051010295.1 Parvibaculales bacterium
TTTGCTCATGACTTTAACCGCTCTTGCCTTTTATCTTTTTGCGACGGTCGCGGTCGCCAGTGCTTTCATGGTTATTGCTGCGCGCAATCCAGTTTATTCGGTGCTGTTTCTCATTCTCACTTTTTTCAATTCGGCGGGGCTATTTGTATTGTTGGGCGCAGAGTTTTTAGCGTTGATTTTAGTGGTGGTTTATGTGGGGGCTGTGGCGGTGTTATTTTTATTTGTGGTGATGATGTTGGATGTTGATTTTGCCGAACTCAGCGAAGGCTTTTTGCAATATATGCCGATTGGCGCGACGATTGGTTTGATATTATTACTTGAGTTGATTTTGGTGTTTGGCGCGTCTGCTACTTTGCCGACGACTTTGACTGGCAATTTATCCGTCACCCCAGAAAAAATGAGTAATGCCGAAGCGATTGGCCGCGTGCTTTATACCGATTATATTTATTTCTTTCAGGCGGCGGGGGCGGTTTTGCTGGTCGCCATGATTGGCGCGATTGTGTTGACATTGGTGCCATCATCCAACCCCAGACGGCAAAATATTGCCGCCCAAAATTTACGCGGCAAAGATGATGGGTTAGAAAAAGTTGATGTTAAACCCGGTCAGGGATTATAGGTGCACATTATGATAGGGCTTAATCATTACCTCACCCTCGCCGCTATTATTTTCACTCTAGGCGTGTTTGGCATTTTTCTTAATCGCAAAAATGTCATCATTATTTTGATGTCTATTGAATTGATGTTGCTGGCGGTCAATATCAATCTCGTGGCTTTTTCGGCGCATCTGGGCGATATAGTTGGCCAGATTTTTGCCCTGCTGGTGCTGACTGTGGCGGCGGGAGAGGCGGCCATTGGCTTGGCGATTCTGGTGGTTTATTTCCGCAATCGTGGCGGCATTGCCGTTGAAAATGTCAATCGGATGAAAGGCTAAAATGTATCACATTATTGTTTTTTTACCGCTTATCGGGGCATTGATTGCGGGGCTATTTGGCTCGCTCATTGGGCATCGTTTTGCCGAATTGCTCACAACAGCTGCGGTGATTGTGTCGGCTTTGTTGTCCTGCGTGGCTTTTGTTGATGTTGGGCTTAATGGGCAAATGGTCAAAGTGGTGATAATGCAATGGATATATTCTGGTGGGTTGCAGGTTGATTGGGTGTTTCGTATTGACGCATTAACCGCCACTATGTTGGTGGTGGTGACGGGGGTGTCGTCACTGGTGCATGTTTATTCTATCGGCTATATGAGCCACGACCCCGCCCGTGCCAGATTTTTTGCCTATCTCTCATTTTTCACCTTCACCATGTTGATGTTGGTGACGGCAGATAATTTTATGCAATTATTTTTCGGCTGGGAAGGGGTGGGGCTGGCTTCTTATTTGCTCATTGGCTTCTGGTTTCGCAAAAGCACCGCCAATGCCGCAGCCATAAAAGCTTTTGTGGTTAATCGGGTTGGTGATTTTGGGCTTATTCTGGGCATTGCAACAATTTTTTTCACTGTCGGGTCGCTGCAATTTGACACGGTGTTTGGCGCAAGGGATGCACTGGCTGATGGTCATATTGAATTTTTGGGTGCTGAGGTCGCCACCCTCACAATCATTTGCCTGTTGCTCTTTATGGGCGCGATGGGCAAATCAGCGCAGTTTTTATTGCATACATGGTTGCCCGATGCCATGGAAGGGCCAACGCCAGTATCGGCCCTCATCCATGCCGCAACGATGGTAACAGCAGGTGTGTTTTTGGTGGCGCGTTGTTCGCCACTTTTTGAGCTGTCGCCAGTCGCGCTTAATGTGGTGGTTATCGTAGGCGCGACAACCGCCTTTTTTGCGGCGACAGTGGGGCTGGTGCAAAATGATATAAAGCGCGTTATTGCTTATTCCACCTGCTCGCAGCTCGGCTATATGTTTGTGGCACTTGGTATTGGGGCATATCAGGTGGCGATGTTTCATTTATTCACCCATGCGTTTTTTAAGGCATTGCTATTTTTGGGGGCGGGCTCGGTTATCCATGCCATGCAAGACGAACAAGATATGCGCCGCATGGGTGGCTTGCGGGTGCGTATCCCCGCCAGTTGGGCGATGATGTTGATTGGCACATTGGCACTCACAGGTTTTCCGCTCACGGCGGGTTATTATTCCAAAGATGCCGTCATTGAGGCGGCTTTTGCGGCGCATAGCGCGCCCCATATTTATGGCTTTGTTTTGCTTGTGGTGTCGGCACTTTTCACTTCTTTTTATAGCTGGCGGCTGATGTTTCTCACCTTTCATGGCACGCCACGTTGTAGCAATGAAACCTTTAGCCACGCCCATGAAAGCCCACCCGTCATGCTTGTTCCGCTGTTTCTTTTGGGTATTGGGGCATTGCTGGCGGGCTGGATATTTAAGGATTATTTTATTGGTGCGCAACAAGCGGCATTTTGGGGCAATAGCATTTTCACCAGTGCTGATAATCATATTTTGCATGCCCTGCACGAAGTGCCATTATGGGTTAAATATAGCCCATTGGTGATGATGGGCACAGGTTTTGGGCTGGCATGGCTGTTTTATATCGCCAAGCCAGATTTGCCCGATACTATCGCTAAAGAACATGATTTGATTTATAAATTCTTGCTCAATAAATGGTATTTTGACGAAATTTATGACTTTATTTTGGTGCGCCCTGCGCGTTGGCTGGCGCGTCAATTTTGGAAAATTGGTGACGGCTTTATCATTGATGGGTTTGGGCCAGATGGCGTGGGTAAAAATGTGATAAAAATCACGCGCCACATTGCGAGCCTGCAAACAGGCTATGTTTATCATTATGCTTTTGCCATGTTGCTTGGCGTTGTTGGGCTGGTGAGCTGGTTTATGCTGGCGGGGGCGTAGCGATGACGGATTGGCCGATACTTTCAACAATCACTTTTCTGCCGCTTACTGGTGTGGTGTTTTTGTTGTTGATACGTGGCGAAAGCGAGGCGGTGGCCGCCAATGCGCGGGCGGTGGCTTTGTGGACAAGCACAGTCACACTGATTTTATCAATTTTTATGGTCAGTCAATTTAATGCGGCAGATGCAAATTTTCAATTTGTTGAGCGCGCTGGCTGGCTTGGCCAAAACATTGATTATGCGATGGGGGTTGATGGTATTTCGGTGCTATTTGTGTTGCTGACCACCAGCCTTGTGCCGCTTTGCATTTTGGCAAGCTGGCAATCTATCACCCATCGCGTGCGCGAATATATGATTTTCTTTTTACTGCTAGAGACATTGATGATTGGCGTATTTTGCGCCACTGATTTGATTTTGTTTTATCTGTTTTTTGAAGGCGGTCTCATTCCGATGTTTTTAATTATCGGTATTTGGGGCGGGGCGCGGCGCGTTTATGCGGGGTTTAAATTTTTTCTCTACACATTAACGGGCTCGGTGTTGATGTTGTTAGCGATGTTGGTGATGTATTGGCAAACGGGCACAAGTTTTATCCCCGATTTGATGCAGGCGCATTTTGACCCATCTTTACAATTATGGTTATGGCTGGCCTTTTTTGCCAGTTTTGCCGTCAAATTACCCATGTGGCCAGTGCATACATGGTTGCCTGATGCCCATGTGGAAGCCCCCACCGCAGGGTCGGTTATTCTGGCTGGGGTGTTGCTCAAGCTGGGCGGCTATGGGTTTTTGCGGTTTTCGCTCCCGATGTTTCCAGTCGCCTCCGAATTTTTCGCGCCTTTCATGTTTGCACTCAGTGCGATTGCGATAATTTATACTTCGCTGGTGGCTTTTGCGCAGGAAGATATGAAAAAGCTGATTGCCTATTCTTCTATTGCCCATATGGGTTTTGTGACGATGGGGATATTTTCGGCCACAATGCAAGGGGTGCAAGGCGCGATTTTTCAAATGTTGTCGCATGGCTGGATTTCTGCCGCGCTGTTTTTATGTGTCGGGGTGATTTATGACCGCATGAAAACCCGCGAAATTGCGGCTTATGGCGGACTGGCCAATCGTATGCCGATTTATGCCACTTTATTTATGCTCTTCACAATGGCCAATGTTGGGCTGCCCGGCACCTCTGGTTTTGTCGGCGAATTACTCACCATTATTGGCACTTTTCAAGTCAGCACATGGACGGCATTATTCGCGGCCAGTGGGGTTATTTTGTCGGCCTGCTATGCGCTGTCGCTTTATCGCCGCGTTAGCTTTGGCCGCATTGAGCATGAAGGTTTGCAAAAAATTTCCGACATGAATCGGCGCGAAATTTTGATTTTTGTGCCACTGGTTTTGGCGACTTTGCTATTTGGGCTGTGGCCAATGCCAGTGTTAGATATAGTGGCGGTTTCGGTTGGTGAAATTATTATAAATTATCAAGAAGCACTAGCTGATTATCATTCGTCTATGGGCGCGCAATAGGGGCGAGGTGATGCTATGATGATGAACATTTTTATTATTTTGCCTGAGCTTATTTTGTTTGGCGGGGCGATGGTATTGCTGATGGTTGGCTCATTTGCGCGGGCTGATGTGTTACGTTTTATTGATTTATCGGCCATTGCTTTGCTATTGCTGGCCACCATTATCACCCTATCGCAAGCCGATAATGCCCAACACCCTATGCTGGCTTTTAATGGCGCGTTTATTGTTGATGATTTTTCGGCCATTATGAAAGCCCTTTGTTTTGTGGCGACTATAATCGCGCTTATTTTGTCGCGTGATTTTATGGCACGTGAAAAGCTGGCGCGTTTTGAATATGCGATTTTGTTTTTGCTGGCCGCAACAGGCATGGGCATGATGATTTCTGCCAATGATTTAATCGCGCTTTATATGGGGATAGAGCTACAAAGCCTCGCCCTTTATGTGGTGGCCGCCATGAAGCGCGATAGTTTGCGCTCCAGCGAGGCGGGGCTAAAATATTTTGTGTTAGGGGCTTTATCGTCAGGCATGTTGCTCTATGGCGCATCGCTGATTTATGGGTTTTCTGGGGCGACCAATTTTGCCGCCATCGCACAAGCTTTTCAGCCTGAGAATGGCCAACTGCCTTTGCCGCAAGTGGTGGGGCTGGTGTTTTTGTTGGCGGGTTTGGCGTTCAAAATTTCTGCTGTGCCGTTTCATATGTGGACCCCCGATGTATATGAAGGCGCGCCCACGCCTGTTACGGCCTTTTTTGCGGCCGCGCCCAAATTGGCGGCGATGGCGGTGCTTTTGCGGGTTCTCACCACTGCTTTTCCCGATGCGCTGGTGGCGTGGCAACAAATTATAATTTTTATAGCCGCTACAAGCATGGTGCTAGGTGCGTTTGCCGCGATTGGCCAGCGCAACATTAAGCGGCTCATGGCTTATTCTTCAATCAGCAATATGGGCTTTGCTTTGGTGGGGCTGGCGGCTGGCACACAACAAGGCATCAGCAGCGTGATTTTATATATTGTGCTTTATATGGTGATGACGCTTGGCACATTTGCGTGCATTGTGGCCATGCGGCGCGACCGCGTGCCAGTGGAAGATATTGACCATCTGGCGGGGCTGAGCCGCCAGCAACCTGTGATGGCGGCTTGTTTGGCGGTGATGATGTTTTCACTGGCGGGGATTCCGCCTTTGGCAGGCTTTTTTGGCAAGCTTTTTGTGTTTCAGGCAGCCATTCATGCGGGCCTATACGCGCTGGCGATTTTGGGCGTGTTGGCCAGTGTGGTGGGGGCTTTTTATTATTTACGCATTGTCAAAATTATGTATTTGGACGAATTTGTTGAAGAAGAAGCCAATGATGCCATGCCGCGTGATTTATCGGTGGTGGCGGTGGTGGTTACATTATTTGTTACTTTCTTTTTTGTCTATCCCGCGCCTTTGGTGGATTTGTCGGCACGTGCTGGCAAAACATTATGGCATCAAAACACTATCAAAATGGATATGACGCGCTAATGGCTTTACCCTCTGGCTATCAGTTGCTGCATGTATCACAGCTTGACAGCACCAATCAACAGGCCATGCGCATGGCCAAAGATGGGGTGCGCCAACCGCATTGGATTTTGGCCGATGAGCAAACTGCAGGGCGCGGAAGGCGCGGTCGGCATTGGGTGTCGCCGCGTGGCAATTTGATGACCAGCCTATATTTGCCAACAGATATGACAACAGAACAGGCCGGGCAACTGGCATTTGTGGCGGGGGTCGCGCTTGCCGAAACAATTTCGCATTATGCGGCAGAGCATAGGGTGAGCCTAAAATGGCCAAATGATGTGCTGGTCAATGGCGCGAAAATATCGGGCATTTTGCTGGAAACGCTTTCTGGTAGTGTGGCCAATAATGTTGGCAAATTAAACGGCTTGGCGGTGGGTATGGGGGTCAATCTGGCGGCGCATCCCGATGACACGCCATACCCCGCTACCAGCCTGAAAGCCCTGACGGGCAACGCCCCCGAACCGCTTGCCATATTATATCGGCTGGCGCATCATTTTGACAAATTATTGCGCTTGCACCGCGATTTTGGCTTTGCGGTTATTTTGACGCAATGGCGACAATGGGCGCATAATATCGGGCAGGCGGTTATGGTGCGGCTGGAGAAGCAGACATTAGAAGGCATATTTGAAGATATTGATGCCGATGGCGCGTTGATTTTGCGGCTGGCGGCAGATGATAAGATGGGTGAGAAAATACGGATTACGGCAGGGGATTTATTTTTTTCGGAGATGGCGAACAATGCCTAAAAAAAACGACTTAGTATTTGTGCCGCTAGGTGGCACGGGCGAAATTGGTATGAATTGCAACCTCTATGGTTATGGCACTGGCAATGAAAAGGAACAACAACGCGACTGGATTATGGTTGATTTGGGCGTTATTTTTGGCAAAGCTGACACGCCGGGCGTTGATTTAATAATGCCTGACATTGCCTTTATTGAACAACATATTGAAAACCTGCATGGGCTGTTGCTAACGCATGGCCATGAAGACCATATTGGCGCGGTGGCGCATTTATGGCCGCTGCTTAAATGCCCGATTTATGCCACGCCTTTTACGGCAGAATTGGTGCGTGGTAAGCTGGCGCGGGCTGGGCTTGGCGACGATGCTTTGCGCATTATTGCGCCAGACGCGCATTTTAAGGTGGGGCCATTCACCATTGATTATATCGGCCTCACCCATTCTATTGCCGAGCCAAGCGCGTTGGCGATTCGGTGTGGCGATGCAAAGTTTCTGCATACGGGTGATTGGAAAATTGACCCCGACCCAGTGATTGGTCGCCCCACCGAAAGCGACAAATTAAAAGCTTTTGGCGATGCGGGGGTGGATGCCATTATTTGCGACAGCACCAATGTGCTAGAGGCGGGACGCTCTGGTTCGGAGGCCGAAGTTGGCGCGGTACTCACCGAGATTATCGCCGATAGCCCGCGCCGCGTGGTGGTGACGACTTTTGCCTCCAATGTGGCGCGCCTCACCAGCATTGCGCAGGCCGCCATTGCAACAGACCGCCATTTTTGTTTGCTTGGACTTGGCATGCATAAAATTTATCGGGCGGCGCGTAATACGGGCTATTTTACGCAATTTCCCGAATTGGTGGATGAGGCTGATGCGGCCAGCTTGCCACCAGAAAAATTACTGATTTGCTGCACGGGTAGTCAGGGCGAAAATAGAGCAGCACTGACACGTTTGGCGCGGGGGACGCATCGGCATATCACTTTGGAGGCGGGCGATAGGGTGATTTTTTCTTCAAAGCGTATTCCCGGCAATGAAACAGAAATTAACGAATTGCAAAATCAATTGGCTTGTTTGGATGTTGAAGTGATTTTGCCGCAGGGCAATGATTTGCATGTGTCGGGGCATCCGTGCCGTGATGAGCTGGTGGATATGTATAGCTGGGTGAAGCCGCGTGCCGCTATTCCTGTGCATGGCGAGCATCGCCATTTAATTGCCCATGCAGAATTGGCGCGTGAGCTGGGGGTCAAAGAGCCGTTGCGTATTCGCAATGGCGATATGGTGCGTCTTGCGCCCGCGCCCACCGAAATTATTGATACGGTGCAAAATGGGCGGCTTTATTTAGATGGCGATGTGCTGGTGTCCGCACAAGATGAAGCCGTGCAAACACGGCGCAGATTGGCATCAGATGGTGTGGTGTTTGTGGTGGTGCCGCTTGATGAATATGATAATGTGGTTGGCGAGGCCGATGTGCAAATGCTGGGCATAGCCAATGGTGAGTCGGATATATTGGAAAACGAACTGCGCGATGGCGTGGCGCGGGCAATGGGTGCTTTTGGCAAAACCGTGCCGCCCCAAATTGAAAGTGATATTGCCAAAGCCGTGCGCCGCATATTGATGCGGCATTGGGGCAAAAAGCCGCTGGTCATTGTCAGCTTTGGCCAATATGATAGAGATGTATGATAGGAATGTGTGATACGGCATGATTGAAATTAATTTTATTCTTGGGGCGGCCATTTATTTTATCATCTGGTTTTTAACCTTGTTTTTGGTGTTGCCGTTTGGCGTGGTGGCACAAAATGAAACCGATAACATTGTGGCTGGCACCACTGAGAGCGCGCCAGCAATATCGCATATTGGCCGCAAATTGCTCATCAATACAATTTTGGCTGGGGTTGTGTTCGTGGCTGTTTATGGTTTGCTCACCAGCGATGTGCTGGTTAATGTTTCACTGCCCTTTGTGCCAGAATTTGGCGATAAATAATTTTGGCAAAAAATAGCGGAGCATAAAGCCCCGCTATTTAATTGATTCAGTAACTGGTTCATGGGCTACCGAAAAGTCCTCCCAAACTCTGAAAACATGATTTTATGAAACAAGCCTTCATCCATTCATGCAAATTACTAAAATTAAAAGATTTGTCACCTCATTTTTCAATCTCTGGGTTTTTTATTATGGCCATTATGTTATGACATAATCTCACAAAAGCATTGAGGGATTTTATTGAGGGGTTTTGATGTATCTATCAAAATATTTTCTGCCGACATTGAAAGAAAACCCAGCTGAGGCAAAAATTGCTTCGCATCGGTTGATGTTACGCGCTGGCATGGTGCGGCAAAGCTCTAGTGGTATTTATAACTGGCTACCATTGGGTTATCGCGTGCTGAAAAAAATTGAACAAATTATCCGCGAGGAGCAAGACCGCGCAGGTGCGTTGGAGATTTTGATGCCGACTGTGCAACCTGCCGAATTATGGCGCGAATCGGGACGCTATGATGATTATGGCAAAGAAATGCTGCGCATCACCGACCGACATGGCCGCGATTTGCTGTATGGCCCAACCAATGAAGAGCAAATCACCCAGATTTTTCGTGATAATGTGAAAAGCTATAAAGAATTACCGCGCAATCTTTATCATTTTCAGTGGAAGTTTCGCGATGAAATCCGCCCGCGCTTTGGTGTGATGCGTGGGCGCGAATTTTTGATGAAAGATGCTTATAGTTTTGACCTTGATGAGGCGGGTGCCCATGTGTCTTATCAAAAAATGTTTGTGGCTTATTTGCGCAGTTTTGCGCGGTTAGGGCTAAAAGCTATCCCTGTGGCGGCCGATACTGGCCCGATTGGTGGTGATTTGAGCCATGAATTTATTATTCTGGCCGAGACTGGTGAGTCGGAGATATTTTGCCACGCTAATATCTTGGATTTGCCAGTGACGCAAGTTGATTATGAAAGCCCCCGCGATTTGCAAAAACTACTTGAAGGTTTTACGCAATTTTATGCGCGTAGTGATGCGTTCCACGATAAGACTTTATTTGAAGAAAAAGTGCCAAGCAAAAAACGCATTATGGCGCGGGGTGTTGAGGTTGGGCATATTTTCTATTTTGGCACAAAATATGCACAAGCCATGAATTGCCGTGTGACGGGCGCAGATGGCAAAGAGGTTTTTACCCATTGCGGCTCTTATGGTATTGGTGTGTCGCGGCTGGTAGGCGGCATTATTGAAGCCAGCCATGATGAGGCGGGCATTTGCTGGCCATGGGCGGTGGCACCTTTTCACATTGGCTTGGTTAATCTAAAAATTGGCGACAGCGCAAGTGACGACATGTGCCGCACCTTTTATGATACACTCACACAAAATGGGCTGGATGTTTTATATGATGATAGAGATGAACGCGCTGGCACGAAGTTTTCTGATATGGACCTTATCGGCTTGCCATGGCAGGCCATTATTGGCCCACGCGGGGCGGCGGCTGGCGAGGTGGAGGTTAAAAATCGTGCGACAGGTGAGAAACAAAATTTATCGCTTGAACGCGCCATCGCGCTTTTGTCTGCGCCACCCCCGCTTTTGCCTGAGCGCAAATAAGCTGAATAGGATTTTGTATAATGCGCCCTTTTAATGCACTGGAATGGCAAATGGCCACGCGCTATTTGCGCGCCCGCCGCCGCGAGGGGTTTATTTCTGTCATTGCTGGCATTTCTTTTCTTGGCATTATGCTGGGGGTGGCCACTTTGATTGTGGTAATGGCGGTGATGACAGGGTTTCGCGCCGATTTGCTAGAGCGCATTTTGGGGGTTAATGGGCATATTAAAGTGCACAGCTATGTTGGCTTTGCCCCCAGTGCAGGGGCAGATGGCCGCGATGCGCTGGTGCGGCGGTTGCAAAATTTGCCCGATATTGTGCTGGCTACGCCAATGGTGGACGGCCAAGCGATGCTCTCAAATGGTGAAGCGGTGCGCGGCGTTGTGGTGCGTGGCTTGCCAGAGGATAAAATAAAAAACCTACCTAGCTTGGCGAACAACATTATGCACGGCACATTAGATGGGCTGGATAAAAATAATGGTGTGGTGATTGGTGCGCGGTTGGCAGAGCGTTATGGCTTTGGCGTGGGCGACCAGCTAACATTGATTGCGCCACGCGGCACAACAACGCCATTTGGCGTAACGCCCAATATCAAACGTTTTTCGGTGGTGGCGATATTTAATATCGGCCTATCTGAATATGACTTAAATTTCATTTTTGCATCACTGGCGACAAGTAATCAGTTTTTTGGCTTTGCTGAAAAATCGGGCGCGATTGAGTTAACGCTTACCCATGCGGACGAGGTGGATAAGGCGATACCTTCCATTCGGCAAGTTTTGGGCGATGGCCGCTATCGGCTGATTGATTGGCGGCAGAGCAATCGCACATTGGCGGGCGCGCTGGAAGTGGAACGCAATGTCATGTTTCTCATTCTTACCATGATTTTGCTGGTGGCCGCGCTCAACATTATTTCTGGCATGGTGATGCTGGTGCGCGACAAGGGCCGCGATATTGCGGTGTTGCGCTCCATCGGTGCGGCGCGTGGCATGGTGATGCGCGTGTTTTTTATCACAGGTGCCAGCATTGGCGTGGCTGGCACATTGGCGGGGCTGTTGGCGGGCACAATTTTCTGCATTTATATTGAAGAAGTGCGGCAATTTTTAATCTGGAGTACGGGCGCGCAATTATTCCCTGCCGAAATTTATTTTCTTGACCAAATGCCCGCGCAAATGGTGCCAGCCGATATTGCGCGGGTGGTGGGCATGGCACTCACCCTGTCTTTTCTCTCAACGCTTTATCCTGCTTGGCGTGCCGCCTCGTTGCAACCCGTAGAGGCTTTGCGCTATGAGTAAAACCGCTTTATTGCTGGCCGATATTCACCAGAGCTTTCAACAGGCTGGCGGTGCGCTTGATGTGTTGCGCGGGGTGCAATTAGAATTGCAACAAGGCGAGGTGGTGGCTTTGCTAGGGCCATCTGGTTCAGGCAAATCTTGCTTGTTGCATATCGCCGGGCTGCTGACCGCCCCCGACAGCGGCACGATAAAAGTGGCCGAACAAAATGTGGCCGTGAAAGACGAAAAAGCACGCACCTTGTTGCGCCGCCGCCATATTGGGTTTGTCTATCAGGCGCATAATTTATTGCCCGAATTTACCGCGCAAGAAAATGTCGCCCTGCCGCTCAGATTAAATGATGTCGCCAATGGCCAAGCGCAGAGCAAGGCGGCTGATTTATTGGAGAAATTGGGGCTGGGGGCGCGGCTTGCGCATTTGCCATCGCAATTATCAGGCGGCGAACAACAGCGCGTGGCGATTGCGCGGGCATTGGTCAATCAGCCGGCGTTGGTGTTGGCCGATGAACCGACTGGCAGCCTTGATGGGGCGGCGGCGCAGGGGGTGGCCGATATGTTTTTACAAACCGCCCGCGCCCAAAATGCGGCGGTTTTGCTGGCAACCCATGATCTGGCATTGGCGGGCTGTGCCGACCGCATCATTAGCCTTTCGGAAGGGCTTATTCAAACAAATTAAAATTATGGGGTTTTTTACTTGACTTTTTTTGCAAATAAGAACAAAAGTAGAACATTAAAGCCTATAAGGGGTTTGAGGAGGGTGCTATGCGGCATTTAATTGAATATATTTTTTCTATCGTTACTTTGGTGGGGCTGGGTTATGTGATTCTAGTCTGGGGCGTAATCGGGGAGGTTTTAATGCGGTAGGTATAAGAAAAACAGATAGCGAATGGGAAAAGAATAAACGTCCATCTGCGCCAGCAGATGGCGGCACGTCCCAAGCGGCCTGCGCATTATGCGAGCAAAGCGAGCATAATTGACGCAAAGGCATCGCTTGGGAAAAGTATATGTGGATAAGAAAATCAAGATACTTGGCACAATACACTATATATAGTAGATTTTTGATTGTTGGCCACCATATATGCTTAATATGGGCGGTTAGCAGACAGTAGGGGTTTAGACACCGAATAACTGATAATGAACGGCAAAAATGGAGGAGCTAGCTATGGCGTGGACTGATGAACGTGTTGAAATGCTTAAAAAACTATGGATTGAGGGGCTGAGTGCCAGCCAGATTGCCCGCAAAATGGGCGGGGTAACGCGCAATGCGGTGATTGGCAAAGTGCATCGGCTCGGCTTGTCGGGGCGGGCAACACCAGCGCGGGTATCAACAGCGCGGGTAAATGCGGGCGCAAAACATCGGGGCGATGGCGGTTCATCTGTGTCTGGCAATCGCGGGCGGTATCGTGCCGATGGCATAGAAGACGTGAAAAATGTTGTGCCAGAGCCGATTTTAAGCCCAGAACAACGCGCCAGCGTGTTGCATCTTACCGAACATACATGCAAATGGCCTATTGGCGACCCCGGCACAACCGAGTTTCATTTTTGCGGGGCGCGCACCAAAACTGGTAGCCCCTATTGTGCTACCCATGCGGCAATGGCCTATCAACCATTGGAAAGGCGGCGGCGTAACAAACGTTCGGCGCGATAAAGAGTTAAAAAACGGCAATGAAAAACTTTCAGGATAAAATTTGTGTCGTAACAGGTGCGGCCAGTGGCATTGGGGCGGCTTGTGCGCGGGAATTGGCGCGGCGCGGGGCTTATGTGGTGGCAACCGATATTCGCGCCGATATGCTGGATGAAACTTTGACCAGTATTAAAGAAAATGGCGGGCGTGGCGAAAGCCATATTGTTGATGTGGCCGACCG
Organism: Parvibaculales bacterium; assembly: GCA_051010295.1. GTDB lineage: Bacteria > Pseudomonadota > Alphaproteobacteria > RS24 > RS24 > JBPCVS01. Next base: position 13,367 of record JBPCVS010000028.1, read on the forward strand.
CGATGCCATGTTTGCACTGGCCGAGCGCGTCATCAACACCCAAGGGCGGGTGGATCTGGTGTTGAATAATGCAGGCGTGGCGCATGGCGCGGAGGTAGCCGAGCTGACATTGGACAATTTTAACTGGGTGATGGATATTGATTTTTGGGGCGTGGTGCATGGCACACAGGCTTTTTTGCCGCACATGATAGCCGCCAATAGCGGCCATATTGCCAATGTGTCATCGGTGTTTGGGCTGTTTTGTGTGCCCACCCAAGCGGCTTATAATGCCGCCAAATTTGCTGTGCTGGGCTTTACCGATGCGCTGCGCCACGAAATGAAACAAGGCAACACCAATATCGGGGTAAGCTGTATTCATCCGGGCGGTATCCGCACCAATATTGTGCG
>JBPCVS010000029.1:0-5611 GCA_051010295.1 Parvibaculales bacterium
CCCTTATCCATTGCCTGCGCCACCAGCCGACCAATATCCACCGAAGAAACCGAGCGCGCCGAGCCTTTGCCCATGCCGTTTTTATCCAGCGCGATAACAAAACTAGGGCGATGATAGGTATCTTTCAGCCGCCCCGCCACAATGCCAACAACCCCCGCATGCCAGCCTTCCCGCGCTTGCAACAAATATGGCGGCACAGCGTTGCGACTGGCCACCATATCCTCAACCGCTTGTGTTGCTTCTTGCAGAACAGCCGCTTCAATTTGCTGGCGTTCGCTATTATACTCATTCAACCGCAAGGCGAGTGCGCTGGCTTCTTCTTGGCTTTCTGTTGTGAGCAGGCGCACCCCCAAATCAGGCTGGCCAATGCGCCCGCCTGCATTGATGCGTGGCCCAAGCTGAAAACCGAGCATATAACTATCCCAGCGCGTATTAGAATTTGCAGTGTGCGCCACTTGTTTTAGTGCCGTCAATCCAAGATTTTTTGTTTGTTCGGCCATCTTTAGGCCCTGCTTTACAAAAGCACGATTAACCCCTTGTAAAGGAACAACATCACAAACTGTTCCAAGTGCCACTAAATCGGTCAATGCCAGCAAATCTGGTGGCGGATTTTCGGCATCAAAAAAATCCATTTGACGAAGCTGGCGATTGAGGGCAACCACCAATAAAAAACTTACGCCCACCGCCGCCAAATAGCCCAAATCGCTTGTGCAATCCGCACGGCGGGGGTTAATCAGCGCGAAACAATCAGGCAAACCGCCGCCCGTCTGGTGATGGTCGGCAACGATAATTTGCATGCCGCGCCGTTTGGCATGCGCCAACACAGCATGCGCCATTGTGCCGCAATCAACGGTGACAACCAGCTTGAAGCCATCATCATAGAGCGCGTCAAAGGCCGCTTGATTGGGGCCATAGCCCTCTTTTTGGCGGTCGGGAATATAACAATGCGGGGGCTGCCCCAATGCCATCAAATACCGCGCCAACACTGCCGATGAAGTTGCGCCATCAACATCATAATCCCCGAAAATGGCGATTTTTTCCTTATTCACCACCGCATCAGCCAGCCTTTTTGCGGCTTTTTCGCAATCTTTCAAAATTGCTGGGTCGGGCAATGAGTCGCGCAATTTTGGGTCAAGATAGCTGGCCAGTTGTGCAGGCGCAACGCCACGTGCGGCCAAAATACGCGCCAATAATTCTGGAATATCTTGTTGTTGTGTGAGTGCCAGCACCTGCGCATCGCTTACCGCCCGCAACCGCCAGACCCGCCCCGCCGCCGAGCGTTTGACATTAAAAGCAACTGCTTGTTCGCTCATCGCATCAATCATCAATCATCAAGATGAAACTTGTCTTGATGGGTATGCCGCGCCTTAATCCAGCGAATTGTGCCAGTTGATGAGCGCATCAATAATGTATCAGTCCAAATTTCATCCTGCACCCGCGCAATGCCCGATAGCATTGAGCCAGACGTAACACCTGTTGCTGACAGCACCACATCGCCTTTGGCCATTTCTTCCATTGTATATTTTTTCTTAAAATCTTTAATGCCCATTTTGCTGGCGCGTTTTTTCTGCGTGTCATCGGTTAGGATAAGCCGCCCTTGCATCTGCCCGCCTGTGCAACGCAATGCGGCCGCCGCTAACACGCCTTCGGGCGCACCACCAGTTCCCATATATAAGTCAATCGCGGTGCTAGGGTCGGTCGTATGAATAACGCCAGCAATATCGCCATCAGAAATAAGCGTAATACGTGCGCCCGCCTCGCGCACTTTGGCAATCATTTCAGCATGGCGTGGGCGGTCAAGAATACACACATTTATCAATGCCACATCTACGCCTTTGGCTTTCGCCAATGCTCTCACATTATCTTTCGGGTCAGCATCCAAATCAACAAGATTGGGGGGGTAATTGCCACCCAGCGCAATTTTTTCCATATAAACATCGGGCGCGTTGAGCAGGCTACCTGCTTGTGCCATCGCCACCACTGCCAACGCATCAGGCATACCTTTGGCGGTTAAGGTTGTGCCCTCCAACGGGTCAAGCGCAATATCAACTTTTGGCCCTTTGCCCGTGCCAACTTTTTCGCCAATATACAGCATGGGGGCTTCATCACGCTCGCCTTCGCCAATAACCACCTCGCCATCAATATCCAATGCGTTAAGCTCGCGCCGCATCGCGTCCACTGCGGCTTGGTCGGCGCGTTTTTCGTCACCACAGCCAATCAACCGCGAGGCCGAAACCGCCGCCCGCTCGGTTACTCGCGCCAATTCCATCGTTAAGACGCGATTGATTTTCTTCGTTGTTTTCGCTGCTTTTTTGCTGGTCATGCCTATTTCTCCCGCTCTCATGCTTTTGATGTTGATATTAATATCGGCAAGGCCAATATGTGCTGGCAAAAAGCTTCTTCGCTTTGTTCTTTGCTCTGTAGGGTTATCAAAGCTTTATTCAGCGCATCTTCGGCCACCTTATGCGTAATAAAAACCACTGGCAAATGGCTACCACCCTTATCCGATGACCTTTGCACAACTTCTTCAATGGAAACGCCATTTTCTGCCAAAATCTGGGTTGCCATCGCCATACTGCCGGGCTTATCAACAAGTTCTAGCCGCACATAATATGACCGCGCCATCGCTTGTTTGGCCACCGACATCGTCATTGATTCGCAACTATAGGCAAAAGCTGGGCGACCATAATTTGCCGCAATATCAGCAATATCAGCCAACACCGCACAAGCCGTTGCCCCGCCCCCCGCACCTGCACCTTGCAAAAATAATTCACCAACCAAATCGGCCTCTATCAGCAAGCCGTTTAATTCATCATGCACCTCAGCCAATGGCGTATAGCGGTCAACCAGCATTGGCGAAACCTGCATAAATACGCCATCATCGCGCTTTTCGGCCAAAGCAATGAGTCGGATAATTTTGCCAAATTGCGCGGCATAATGAATATCACGCGCCTCAATCATGGTAATGCCCGTCACTGAAAAAACTGTCACATCGGGGCGTACATCAAAAGCCAATGCCGCCAAAATAGATAGCTTTTGTGCCGCATCCATGCCAGAAATATCCAAGCTGGGGTCAGATTCAGCAAAGCCTTTCGCTTGCGCCGCCCGCAACGCATCATCAAAACTTAATTGTTTCTGGCTCATTTGCGACAAAATATAATTACAAGTGCCATTCAAAATGCCACATAAACGTTGCACCTGATTGCCTGCCATGCCTTCGCGCAAAGTTTTAATAACGGGAATCCCCCCCGCCACTGCCGCCTCATAAGCCAAGCTAGGCGGTGCGGGCAAAGTTGCGTTAGACAATGCAGACAGCCTGTCGCCATGCGCTGCCAACATGGCCTTATTGGCCGTGACAACTGATTTTCCTGCCTCCAGCGCACCGCACACCAAATCATAAGCCACGCCATCACTGCCACCAATCAGCTCCACCACAATATCAATATCATCGGCCAGCAAATTTTGGGCGGTGCTTTCAAATCGGCAAGCCGATAAATCAACATCGCGTTGTGCGGTTGCATCACGCGCACTCACCGCCACCAGCTCAACATTTGCCACCGCACCTGAGCGCAGGCGGCTTGCCACCTTTGCCCCGACCGTGCCAAGCCCCGCCAATCCGACTCGTAATTTTTTCATATTTTTTTCCGCTTATGTTTTTCTATAAAACGTTTGAGGTTGCGCCCCGCTTGGCGAATACGTTGTTCATTCTCTACCAGCGCAATCCGCACATGGCCATCACCATATTTGCCAAAACCGATGCCCGGCGACACGGCAATATCCGCCTCTTGCAACAATAGGGTAGAAAATTCTAGCGAACCCATATCATCAAATGGTGGCGGAATACGCGCCCATGCAAACATTGTGGCTGATGGCGATGGCACCGGCCACCCAGCCCGCGAAAACACATCAATCACCACATCGCGGCGGGTTTTATAAACTTGCCGAATTTCATCAATCACATCTTCGCAACTATCCAATGCTGCGGTGGCGGCCACTTGAATGGGCGTGAACGCACCATAATCAAGATAAGATTTAATGCGCGCCAATGCCCCAATCAGCCGCTCATTACCAACCGCAAAGCCCATGCGCCAGCCGGGCATGGAAAAACTTTTTGAGAGTGAGGTAAATTCAACCGCCACATCTTTTGCGCCCCTCACCTGAAAAATAGAAGGCGGCGGATTATCAGGGTCAAAATAAATCTCGGCATAGGCCAAATCTGATAGCAAAATAATATCGTGCTTTTTGGCATAGCGCACGGCTTCTTTATAAAAGTTAAGATCAACCACTTGCGCGGTTGGATTGCCCGGAAAATTCAGCACCAAAGTTTTTGGCTTTGGATGACTATTGGCGACAGCCTTATCTAATATGGTGAAAAAATCACTATCTTCCAATATCGGCAAATGCCGAATGGTTGCCCCCGAAATAATAAAGCTGAAAGCATGAATCGGATAAGATGGATTGGGCACAAGAATAACATCGCCCGGGTCGGTAATGGCTTGTGCCATATTAGCAAAACCTTCTTTTGAGCCCAATGTGGCGATAATTTCGGTTTCAGGGTTTAGCTTAACCCCAAAGCGGCGTTCATAATAACGCGCTTGGGCTTTGCGTAATCCGACAATGCCTTTAGAGGCAGAATAGCGATGCGTGCGCGGGTTGCGCACCGTTTCAATAAGCTTGTCAACAATATGTTGCGGCGTGGGCAAATCAGGATTACCCATGCCAAAATCAATAATATCCTTGCCTTTGGCACGCGCTTGCGCTTTCAGCTTATTGACGCTCTCAAACACATAGGGCGGCAATCTTTGGATACGTTGAAATTCTTGCGCCATCTGATTATCCTCAATTTTGCTTTTTATAATTTCGCCTATCCTATACACTTCGCATATAAAAAGGGCAGAATTATGGATAGAGGGGCTGTTGTTGTAAGCCCGTATTTTCTTCAAAACCAAACATTAAATTCATATTTTGAATGGCCTGCCCGCTTGACCCTTTTACCAAATTATCAAGCGTTGAAAATAAAATAACGCGCCCATCAATGCGGTCATCAAAAGCCGCCAGCAAACAAAAATTTGAGCCGCGCACATGGCGCGTGGCTGGCACATGGTCAACCACCCTTACAAAATCCTTGTCGGCATAAAAATCATTGAGCGCGTTTTTTATATCCGCCGCTTTTGCGCCCTTGCGGGTGCGCACATAAACTGACAGCAATTCCCCCCGATTCATCGGCACAATATGCGGCGTAAAATTGACCCTTAATGATTGCTTGGCGGCTTTTGCCAGCTCTTGTTCAATCTCTGGTGCGTGGCGATGGGCGGCCACACTATAGGGGTGCATACTTTCGGCTATTTCGCTGAATAAATTTTGTTCTTTAACACTGCGCCCAGCCCCTGACACACCCGATTTGGCATCAATAATAATATCTTGCGCCTCTATCAATTCCTGCGCCACCAAAGGCAATAACAGCAATAATGCCGCCGTTGGATAACAGCCGGGACATGCCACCAAATCCGCTTTGGCAATTTGTGGCGCGTAATGCTCGCTCAATCCATATACAGCTTTTTTGAGCAAATGCGGATGGGCATGGGCGCGCCCATACCATGTTTCATAGGTG
>JBPCVS010000030.1:0-7489 GCA_051010295.1 Parvibaculales bacterium
CCGCGCCTGCCCCCGCCGCCCCTGATTGGCTTGCCCAAAGTCCTCCGCTTTCCCAAAGCCAGAACGCGCAATTTGATGATAAAATTTTCGCGCCTTCGCAGCTTGCCGCCCAGCTTAATCGGGCGCGGCCTCACAAAACCCTATTTGCCGACCGCCAAAGCACCGCGCCAGATGGTGCGCTTTTATATGGTTTGCTGGCACACCGCCTATTTGAATATCTGCCCGCCGCACCGCCAGATAAACGCGCCCAACGCGCCAAAAAATATCTGGCACAACATGGCGCGGCATTGAGTGCGCAACAACGCGAGGCCATGTGCCAGCAAGTGCTAGATGTGATGGCACAACCAGAGCTGGCCGATTTTTTTGGCGGGCGTGGCCGTGCCGAAGTGCCGATTGCGGGCAAGCTGGTATTGGGCGATGGCACAATGTTGCGGATGAATGGCGTGATTGATTTATTGCTGGAAACCCCCAAAGCGGTTTTTCTGGCCGATTTCAAAACTGGCCAACCGTCTGAAACGGCCAATGATATACCGCAAAATTATCTTACACAAATGGCCTGTTATCAGGCATTGATGCAAGCGCACCGCCCCGATTGCGCGGTGCGATGTTTGCTGATTTGGACACAAACTGGCCGCGTTGACACACTTAATGATACAAAGCTGGCGGCTTGTCTGGACAAAGCTAGTGCGACTCACTTAAAACTAAATTAGCAATTAAATAGGAGAAAAGCCGATGGCTGTAAATCATGCAAGCGATGCAGAATTTGAAAGTAAAGTTATCAATGCACAAACCCCCGTGCTGGTGGATTTTTGGGCGGAATGGTGTGGCCCGTGCAAGCAGATTGCGCCGATGCTAGATGAATTGTCGGAAGAATATGCGGGTAAATTGACGATTGTGAAAGTCAATATTGATGACAATCCAGAAGCACCCACAATCTATGGTGTGCGTTCAATTCCAACGATGATTTTGTTTCAAGATGGCCAAGCCACTGCCACCAAAATTGGAGCAACGCCGAAAAGCCAGATTAAAGATTGGATTGATGAAACACTATAATTTTATTGGTCATTATGCGTGAGAACCAGCCCCGCCAGATAAAGTGAACCGCCAATCACCAAGCGTATGGGAGCCTGTTCGGGGGCTTGTGCGGAGTCTTGTCCAATTTGCATAAGTGCGTGGGATAGGCTGGTATGGGCTTGGGCTTTTAATCCCAATTTTTGTGCCGCATCCGCCAAAATAGTGGCGGCAAGGCTGTTTTCTTGTCCGTCAATGGCAACACATTCAATTTTAAGGGGCGCGGTGATATGGGTCAGGGCTTGCAAAAAATCCTTATGTGCTTTGGTGTTGAGCATACCCAAAATAAAATGCACGGGGCGATTTATTGGGCGCGTCTGTTGGCTGTTGAGCCAGTTGACAATGGCTTGTGCGGCGGCGGCATTATGGCCACCATCTAGCCAAATATCGGCATTGGGGCAGGCACGGCAAAGCGCGCCTTTGGTGATTTGTTGCAAACGCGCTGGCCAGTGCGCTTGCACCAGCCCTTGTGCCAATGCGTCTTCTGGCAGATTGAGGTGTTGGGCCAGTGCCAGTGCCGTGCCAGCATTGATAATCTGGTGCGCCCCATTGAGACAGGGCGGCGGCAGGTCAAGCAATCCATTTTCATGTTGAAAAATCAATCGGTCATTTTCAATATAACTCAGCCAATCTTGCCCGCCTTGTGCCAATGGTGCGGACAGTTGCGCGGCTTGGGCGGCAATCATCTGTGCGGCGGCGGGTTCTTGCGGCGCGCTCACCACTGGCACATGGGCTTTAATAATGCCCGCCTTTTCACGCGCTATATCGGCCAGATTATCACCCAAAAATTCGGTGTGGTCGGTGCTAATCGGGGTTATGGCTGTCAGCTGTGGGGTGATAACATTGGTGGCATCCAGCCGCCCGCCCAGCCCCACTTCTAGCAATAAATAATCGGCTTGTGTTTGCGCAAAAGCCAAAAAAGCTGCGGCTGTTGTAATTTCAAAAAAAGTAATGGGTGCTGTGCCATTGGCCTGTTGGCAGCGCGTTATACAATCCACCAAATAGGCCTCTGTAATCGGCCTGCCATCCAGCTCAATGCGTTCGTGAAAATGCTGTAAATGTGGCGAGCTATAGCTATGCACTTTGTGGCCATTGGCAACCAGCATGGCGCGTAAAAAAGCCAAAGTTGAGCCTTTGCCATTGGTGCCTGCAATATGAATAATGGGCGGCAATTTTTGTTCGGGGTGGTCAAGTGCGGCCAATAAGCGATGCATACGCCCAAGTGATAAATCAATCCGTTTGGGGTGCAATTTTAATAAATCAGCAAGCAAAGACTGGCTTTCGGGCATTAATTTGTCGCGGCAATGCGACTCCCTATCAGTAAATCAATCAGCCGTGCCAATGTTTCGGCCATCTGGTGACGATGCACCACCATATCTATCATGCCATGATTGAGCAGATATTCGGCGCGTTGAAACCCCTCTGGCAATTTTTCTTTAATGGTGTTTTCAATCACGCGTGGGCCAGCAAAACCAATCAACGCGCCCGGCTCGGCAATATGAATATCGCCCAACATACCATAAGAGGCCGTAACCCCACCTGTGGTCGGGTCGGTCAGCACCACAATATAAGGTAATTTTTGGCTGCGCATTTTTTGCACCATCACTGTTGTGCGCGGCATTTGCATAAGCGACAAAATGCCCTCTTGCATCCGCGCCCCGCCGGCTGCCGTCACCATTATAAGCGGTGCGTTTTTATCCAATGCGGTTTGTATCGCATTGACAACCGCTTCGCCTGCCGCCATGCCTAGTGAGCCGCCCAAAAATGCAAAATCTTGTATGGCAATCACGCTGGCATGGCCGCCAATTTTGCCAAAGCCAATTTGCACCGCATCTTTTTCGCCAGTTTTGTTGCGTGCTTCTTTTAGGCGGTCGCTATATTTTTTCTGGTCTTTGAATTTAAGCGGGTCGTGCGGCACATCGGGGCTGGCAATAAGTTCATATTTTGCTTCGTCAAATAGCGCGGCAAAACGCTCACTCGCGCCAATCCGCATGTGATAATCGCAAGCAGGGCAAACTTTTTGCGACACATTCAAATCCCGATGAAAAATCATTTCACCGCAATTTTTGCAATTTTCCCACAAATTATCTGGCGTTTCATCGTGAGTGCGAAACACGCTGGGAAATCGCGGACGGACGAAATTTTTAATCCAGTTCATGTTTTTACCTATAGCCCATTTATGCTTTCAGCCAATGTTGAAACCAATTTTAATGTGTTTGCAATGCATATATCAGTTTCTGGTGCGCTATTGTTCAATGTTTCGGCAATCGCGTCAACCAGCACCGAGCCAACCACCACGCCATCACCAAGCGGTGCAATGGCGGCGGCTTGTTCTGGGGTGCGAATGCCAAAGCCGACCACAATCGGCAATTTTGTGTGTTGCTTTATGCGAGCCACATTGGCGGCTACGGCTTGTTGTTGTGGTGTGCCTGTGCCTGTAATGCCAGTGATGGATATGTAATACACAAAGCCCGATGTATTATTAAGAATTTGCGGCAAACGTTTATCATCACTGGTCGGGCTGGCGAGGCGGATAAAATTTAAGCCCGCTTTCAGCGCGGGTAGGCATAATTCCTCATCTTCCTCTGGCGGCAAATCAACAATAATCAGCCCGTCAACACCTGCCGCATAGGCATCGGCAACAAATTTTTCTGCCCCATAAAAATAAATCGGATTATAATAGCCCATCAGCACAATTGGCGTTGTCTGATTTTGTTGTCGAAAAACCCGCACCATATCAAGCGTGTCGTGCATGGTGTGGCCATTGGCCAAAGCGCGTTGTGCGGCATTTTGAATAGCCACGCCATCGGCCATTGGGTCGCTAAAGGGCATACCAAGCTCAATAATATCTGCCCCAGCCGCAGGCAATCCAGCCATAATTTTTTCTGCGGTTTCACGATTAGGGTCGCCCGCCATAATATAGGCGACAAAAGCTTTGCGCTGGTTTTGGCGTAATGTTGCAAAACATAAATCAATGCGGGTTTTATTGTCAGACATTTTATACCTAAAAATTAATATCTAAATGTTGGGCGACTGTAAATATATCTTTGTCGCCGCGCCCACACATATTAACCACCAGCAAATGATCAGATGGCAAATCGCCCGCAATTTTTCCCATATAGGCAAGCGCATGGCTTGGCTCAAGGGCTGGAATAATGCCTTCTAAACGACTGATTAACTGAAACGCGGCCAGCGCCTCATCATCAGTAGCCGATACATATTCAACGCGCTTCATATCGTGCAAATAGGCGTGTTCTGGCCCAATGCCCGGATAGTCCAGCCCCGCAGAAATTGAATGGCCTTCAATAATTTGGCCATCATGGTCTTGCAACAAATAGGTGCGATTGCCGTGCAATACACCAGCCGCACCGCCACTTAATGAGGCGGCATGGTCGGCCATATTGCCAGTGTCTAGCCCGCGCCCGCCAGCCTCAACCCCGATAAGTGATACATTTTTCTCATCTAGAAATGGATAAAACAAACCCATAGCATTAGAGCCACCCCCAATACAGGCAAGCAATGTATCAGGCAGGCGGCCTTCTAATTGGTGCATTTGCTGTTTTGTTTCGGTGCCAATAATAGATTGAAAATCGCGCACCATTGTTGGATAGGGGTGCGGGCCAGCAACCGTGCCGATAATATAAAATGTGTTATCAACATGGGTTACCCAGTCGCGCAATGCCTCATTCATAGCATCTTTTAATGTGCCAGCACCTGCCGTTACGGGCTGCACATCGGCACCCAGCAATTTCATGCGAAACACATTTGGTTTTTGCCGTTCAATATCAGTCGCGCCCATAAATATCGTGCAGGGTAAGTCAAACCTTGCGGCCATTGTCGCCACCGCCACCCCGTGCTGGCCTGCGCCTGTTTCGGCAATGATGCGCGTTTTTCCCATGCGCTTGGCCAACATAATTTGCCCAAGACAATTATTTATTTTGTGCGAACCCGTATGATTTAGCTCATCGCGTTTGAGGTAAATTTTTGCCCCGCCATAATGCGCACTCAGTCGCTCGGCAAAATAAAGCGGGCTTGGACGACCAACATAATGGGTCTGAAAATCTTGCATCTGGGCGGCAAAATCAGGGTCATCTTTGGTGGCTTGATAGGCTTTTTCCAATTCAAGGATAAGCGGCATCAGCGTTTCGGCAACAAAACGGCCACCATAATGGCCAAAGCGGCCTTTTTCGTCTGGTCCGACACGAAAGGAATTTTGCCCTTTCATTTCACTGCCTCCATCTCTCTGCGTGCGCCTATATACTCCGCACTTTATTATTTGCGTGCGCCTATATACTCCGCACTTTATCCACAAAAGCTGTTATTAAATCAGGGTCTTTTACGCCCGGCGCGCTTTCAACGCCAGAAGAAATATCCACCATGCTTGCTTGGCTTTGCTTGAGTGCTTCGCGCACATTATCAGGCGACAAGCCGCCCGCCAGCAAATAGGGACGGCTTTTGTCATAGGCTTTTATAAGCTTCCAGTCAAAAGATACGCCCCTGCCGCCCGCCAAATGACCGATGGCAGGTTTGGAATCAAATAAAAATAAATCCACATTATCGGCATAATCCGCACATGCGGCAAAATCTTGTATAGCCGCAATGTGTAGGGCTTTAATGATGCCGCAATGTGTGCGGCTTTTAATTTCAGCAATGCGGGCGGGCGTTTCGTTGCCATGTAATTGCAGATAGGCTGGGCTAATTGCGCCAAGTGCAGTGTCAATGGCGGCATCATCAGGGTCAACCAGCAAAGCAATGCGGTGAATATGCGGGTCGCATTGTGCGGCTAATTGCGCGGCCACATCATCGCTCAAATGGCGCGGCGAGGCTTTGTGAAACACAAAACCTGCCATATCAACACCGCATTGATTGATGGCCTCAACAGCATCGGGTCGGGTGATGCCGCAAATTTTTATACGCACCATTATTAAACCCCCAAACTTTGGGCAATGTCTCGCGCTACCGCTTGCGGGTTTTGGGCGGCAGTAATTGGGCGGCCAATCACCAGCACATCAGCCCCCAAATCATAGGCTTGGCGCGGGGTCATCATGCGTTTTTGGTCATTTGTTGCACTTCCAATAGGGCGAATACCCGGCACAATTAATTTGAAATCCGCGCCCATTTCAGCCCGCAATAATTCAATCTCATGGGCTGAGCACACCACCCCATCCATATTATTTTTCTGTGCGAGGGCGGCCAGTTTTAACACTTGGTCGCGGGGGCTGCCGCTAATGCCCAAAGCGTGCAAATCACTATCATTTAAGCTGGTTAGCAAAGTGACGGCCAACATAATGGGGGGGGTGTCGCTGTGTTGTGCCGCATGGGCGGCGGCTTGCATCATCGCCGCGCCACCGCCAGCATGCACATTTAACATAAATGGTTTTAAGCCCAACAAAGCGCGCACTGCCGCTTCCACCGTGTTGGGAATATCATGCAATTTCAGGTCAAGAAAAATCGGTAAGCCAGTGGCGGCCAACTCTTTATAGCCCGCCACGCCGCACCTAAAAAAAAATTCCATACCGATTTTAATGCCGCCAATCATCGTGCCCAAATCGGCTGCCAATTTGGTGGCTGTGTCAATGTCGGCCATGTCAAAGGCGCAAAAAACTGGATTATTTGTCATTTATCAGTCTTCTTTCGCACGATTGCCCATTTATTGAGCCGTGTCTTTTTCTACACTATGTGCTTCATCATCTAGCACATTTTGGCGGTCGGGCAAAATTGGTGTATTTTTTGCCGCATTTTGTGGTGATTTTCGCAAATAGCCGTGCAACCGCCCTAGCCCATAGCCGAGCAGAAAACCGATTGTCAGCAAAGCCAGCAATAGCACAAATAAAGGCAAATTTATAGATAAGGCGGGCGTGTCAGTCAAAAAATCAAACGGGTTGAGTTTAAGTGTAACGCGCTGGCGGTTCATCACAGCCAATGGAATGGTGAGCAAGCAAAGCACGCAAAAAATCGCAAAAAACACCAGACGGGTTATTTTGCCTTGCATTAAACCCTCCAAAATTGTCTAGCTTTTGTGGCCACCATTGAGGCGCGCCCGCAAGTCTTTGCCCGTTTTGAAAAAAGGTGCGCATTTTTTGGATACAGCAACCGACTCACCCGTGCGTGGGTTGCGGCCAATGCGTGCCTCGCGTTGTTTAACCGAAAATGCGCCAAAGCCGCGCAATTCCACGCGGTCGCCGCGCACCATCGCTTCGGTAATTTCGCTGAGAATGCGGTTCACAATGGCTTCCACATCACGTTGATAAAGATGCGGGTAAAGTTCAGCAATGCGCGTTACAAGTTCGGATTTAATCATCCTGCTTCCTCCCAGTGGATACTAACCCTGCCAAACTGTCCCCTGCACGTCAAGCGCATTTGCATAAACCGCGCAATTCTATGTCTCACTTTTTTTAGCAGTTGCTTTCGGTGTCGC
>JBPCVS010000031.1:0-6136 GCA_051010295.1 Parvibaculales bacterium
CACACAAGGTGCGGAAAGCGCACTAAGCCGCTAAAGCGGCAAGTGCTTATACCGCGTCCCAAGCGGCTCGCGCATTGTGCGTAGCACAATAGACGCAAGAGCATCGCTTGGGAGAAAGAAGAATCAAGCGTCCATCTGCGCCAGCAGATGGCGACCCGTCCCAAGCGGCTGCGTATCCGTGCGTAGCACGGATTGGCGCATAGCTCGCTTGGGAGAAAAATTAAGAAAGAGTGAAAACAGCCTCTTTGGTATAAGACATGAGTTGCTCAAATTGGCCATTGCGGATTTTATTGGGCCATTGCGGGTCAAGCAACAGCGCACGGCCTACGCCAACCAAATCAAATTCGCCACGCTCCAGCCGTTCCACCAGCCCATCAATCGGCGCAGCACCAGAGCTTTCACCGCCCATTGCGGCCACAAATTCGCCATCCAGCCCAACCGAACCAACCGTAATTGTCGGCACGCCTGTTAGTTTTTTCACCCAGCCCGCCAGATTAAGCTCACTGCCTGCAAATTCAGGCTCCCAAAAGCGGCGCGTTGAGCAGTCAAAACAATCAACCCCCGCATCAATCATCGGCTGCAAAAATGCCAGCAAATCATCGGGGTTGGCGGCCATTTTATGGTCAAAATCTTGCTGTTTCCATTGTGAAAAACGAATAAGAAGCGGAAAATCATCGCCCACTTCGCGCCGCGCCGCGCTAACAATATCACAAGCAAATTTGGTGCGCGCAGGCAACTGACCGCCAAAATCATCATCGCGCTGATTGGTGCCTTCCCAAAAAAATTGGTCAATCAAATAGCCATGCGCGCCATGAAATTGCACCCCATCAAAGCCCGCCTCACGCGCCGCATAAGCCCCCTGCGCAAAAGCATCAATAATGTGTTGCGTATCTTGGCCAGACAACGCGATTCCCGTTTCTTTACCCGGATATTTCAAGCCCGATGGCGACACCGATAGCGCGTCTGGGTGCGGCCCGGTTTCAGCCCGACGCATTGAGCCAGTATGCCAGAGTTGCGGCATAATCAAGCCGCCTGCATCATGCACCTCTTCGGCTACCATTTGCCAACCTTTTAACGCATCTGGTGCATGAAAATTCGGCACATTATCATCAGAACTGGCGGCATCATGGTCAATGGTTGTGCCTTCGGTGATAATCAGCCCAACGCCGCCTTCGGCACGGCGGCGATAATATTGTGCAACCTCTGCGCTTGGCACACCATTGGGCGAAAAGCTACGAGTCATCGGTGCCATCACAATACGATTGGGAATTGTTAGGTTTTTAAGCTGAAAAGGCGCGAATAAAGCTGGAAATTGCGTCATTAAAAGTCTCCATAAAGCTGTGTCAAATAAATTCTCCCAAAACTTTAACAGCGAAAAAATCTAAATCAAGCAAGCAAATTGCTATATTTGTTGCTATATTATGGTTTGGCGGCTATCTCATCAATACAGGCTGATGAATACAGGGAAATAACGAAAGTAGTGATACACTATGACAATGGAACGAACAGCAAAATTTCAGATTGGTGATGTGGTTAAGCACCGCATTTTTCCTTTTCGCGGGGTGATATTTGATGTTGACCCGATTTTTAACAACACGGAAGAATGGTGGCTATCTATCCCGCCAAAAATTCGCCCCCATAAAGACCAGCCTTTTTATCATTTGCTGGCCGAAAATGATGAAAGCGAATATATCGCTTATGTATCGGAACAAAATTTATTGCCTGATACCAGCGAAAAGCCGATTCGGCACCCGCAGGTGAAAGAAATTTTTAACGAATTTGACGGAGCGCGTTACGCGATACGGGCTAACCGCACGCATTAAGTCGTAAATTGAGCACGGAGAATAAATGTTCCGATTCATATTGAGATTTTTGAGCCGCCTGATTATCAACTATCTGCAAAAGCCAGTTGATAATTATCGCTCATTCCAATTTATTACTCTGTCCGATTTAGAGTCTTGCCTGCAGCCCGGTGATGTGTTGCTGATTGAGGGCAATCAGCGCATTTCATCAGCCATTAAATACCTCACCCAATCAACATGGTCACATGCTGCTTTTTATGTCGGCCATGAAGCGCGGCTAAAAGATGAGTTTGGCCATAGTGCCACACTTATAGAGGCCGACTTAAAGGCTGGCGTAGCGGTCTGCGCTCTCACCAAATATGTTGGCTATAACACCCGCATTTGCCGCCCCATTTTAATTACCGAAACCGACCGCGAAGCGGTTATTGCACATATTGTCGCGGCACTTGGCACAACTTATGACATTAAAAATGTGGTTGATTTGGTGCGTTATTTATTGCCGCACCCGCCGGTGCCGATTCGTTGGCGGCGGCGGATGATTGCGCTGGGCAGTGGCGAGCCAACCCAAGCCATTTGTTCCACCCTGATTGCGCGGGCTTTTCAATCGGCCAATTATCCGATATTGCCGCAGGTAACCCGCAAAAACCAACGTGAAATTCTGCATATCCGCCATCATTCGCTTTTTACACCGCGTGATTTTGACCTATCCCCCTATTTTTCGGTGGTTAAACCCACTATTGAAAAACGCCCCGACTACACCCAATTTGAATGGCACGAGAACCCCTCAATATGAGACAGGATAACAAACCTTATACGATGCGCTTATTGATAAATTTTATCCGCCGCCTCTATACGCGCTGGCGCATTGTGCCACAATTTGACAGCGTGGGGGCGGGGCTGGAAATTATTGGCGCGCACCGACTAGAAATTTATGGCCGTGATATTCATCTCGGCAACAATGTGCATCTGCAAACGGCACGCGGACAAATATCGCGGCTTTGCACTTGGCCGAATGGGGAAAGCGGCAATGGCAAAATTGAGATTGGTGACAATGTTTTGCTTACGCCGGGCTTGCACATTGTGTCGGCCAATCATGTTAAAATTGGTGATAATGTCATGATAGCCAGTCGCGTTTATATTTCTGATGCCGATTGGCACGGGATTGATAATCGGCTGGCAACACCCGGTGCGCATGCACCCATAATGTTGGAAGATAATGTATGGCTGGGTGAAGGGGTAAAAATTTGTAAAGGTGTTACCATTGGAAAAAATAGTGTGATTGGGGCTGGGTCGGTTGTTACGCGCCCGATAGAAGCCAATGTGATTGCAGCAGGTAATCCAGCAAAAATGATAAGCAAAATTGACGAAACCAATATACAAAGCCGCGCCAACCTGTTTGCCGATAGTGCGCAATATCAAAAAACGATGCGCTATTTGCATTATCAAAATCACAAAAATAATAGCTATATAAGCTGGCTTTGGCATATAATCTTTCCCAACAGACGGAGCTAAAACATGTTCTTTATAATGCGCTTTATGGTTTTTTTGGGGGCTTTTGCCGCCCTCAGCATAAATGCGGGTGCAGAAGATATGCCAGAAAATATGCAAGAATATACAGGCGAGCATGGCATAGCGATGCAAGGTGCGCCACATCTTGCGGGGGATTTTTCGCATTATGCCTATGCCAATCCAAAAGCCTTACAAGGCGGCACATTGCGGCAAGTTCAATTAGGCAGTTTTGATAGCATTAACCCGTTCACCATTCGCGGCAATGTCGCACGCGGCATTCGTGAGCGCGTTTTTGAAAGTTTGCTTGACCGCAATTATGATGAAAGTTTTGCTCTTTATGGCTTGTTGGCCGATAGCGTAACCCTGCCACCTGAGCGGCATTGGATAGGTTTTACCCTCAACCCACAAGCCTATTTTTCCGATGGCGTGGCCATAACCTCAGAAGATGTAAAATTTTCGCTAGAGATATTGCGCGACAAAGGGCGACCCAATCACCGCTATTATTACAGCAAAGTCAGCCTTATTGAAACGCCCGACCCCTATAGCATTATCTTTCATTTTGATGCCCAATCGCCCAACCGCGAATTGCCACTCATTATTGGCTTGATGCCGATATTGCCCAAACATATTTATGAAGACCGCGATATTCAAAGCGCGGGGCTTGAATTTCCAGTTGGTTCGGGGGCTTATCGCATTGAAGAAATCACCCCCGGTAGTCAGGTGCGTTTTGCGCGTGACGAAAATTATTGGGGCGCGCACCTGCCCGTCAATGAGGGCAAAAATAATTATGACCTAATCATTGACGATTATTTCCGCGATGAGGCCACTGCATTTGAGGCTTTTAAGAGCGGCGAAATTGATATTTGGGTAGAGCGCAACCCGCAACGTTGGCAAGGCGGGTTTAATTTTCCCGCATCGCGTGATGGCCGCATTATTAAAGAGTCGATAAAAATGGGTGTGCCATCGGGCTTGCGCGCTTTTGTGCTAAACACAAGACGGCCTGTGCTTAAAAGCCCACAGATACGCCGCGCCCTCAATCTTATGTTTGACTTTGAATGGGTTAATAAGGTGCTATATGGCAATGTTTATCAACGCACCATCAGCTATTTTGGTAACACACCGCTGAGTGCAACCAACACACAACCCAGCGAAGCAGAATTGGCACTATTGGCCAACAGCACCATCGCGCAAGATATATTAACACATGGCTATCAATCGCCTGTCAGTGATGGTTCGGGCCGCGACAGACAAAAACGCGCCCAAGCCATTGCTTTGTTGGAAAGTGATGGCTATCGCTTTGAACACAATAAATTGCTTGATAGGCATGGCCAACCCGTAACATTGGAAGTGATTGTGCAACGCCGTGCTGATGAACGCCTTGCGCTGAGTTGGCGGCGCATGTTGGCACAAATTGGCATTGATTTATCGGTGCGCCTGCTTGATACCAGCCAATATCAACGCCGCCTGCAAAATTATGATTTTGATATTATCATTTACAATTATTACACATCGCTTTCGCCGGGCAATGAGCAAGCTTATTATTGGGGCAGTGAGGCCGCCGACACGGCTGGCACACGCAATTATGCGGGCATTAAAGACCCCGCCATTGACACCGCCATTGCCGCCCTAACAACAGCACAAACACCAGAAAATTTTCAAATTGCCGCCCGCGCACTGGATAGAGCTTTAATGAATGGGGCGTATTTTGTGCCACTTTACTATAATCCGATGCAATGGATAGCGCGTTGGCATTATGTAGAACACCCCGATAATCATTCGCTTTATGGCGCACGACTAAATAATTGGTGGCTATCAGGTGATAATTAAGAGGAGAAGGACATGAAAATTTTTACAAGGATATTGTTGAATTTTATACTTATTTTTTCAGCTATTGCACCCGCTATTGCAGAAGACAAATGGATAGATTTAACGCATGATTTTGCGCCCGAAACAATTTACTGGCCAACAGAAGCCCCTTTTAATTTGGAAGTGCTGTCGCATGGCATAAGTGCTGGGGGTTATTTTTACGTTGCCAATCGTTTTAGCGCGGCAGAACATGGTGGCACACATATTGATGCGCCAATCCATTTTTCCGAAGGCCAACACAGTGTTGAGCAAATCCCATTATGGCGGCTTATCGGGCAAGCGGTGTTGATTGATGTCACTGCTGGTGCGCGTGGCACTATAGCGGTAAATCCTGATTATCAAATCACGGTGGATGATTTTAAGAATTGGGAAAAACAGCATGGCCGCCTGCCTGACAAAAGCATTATTTTATTACGCACGGGCTTTGGCCATTATTGGCCAGACAAGCAAAAATATCTTGGCACAACAATGCGTGGCCAAGCGGGGGTTGCCAAATTGCATTTTCCCGGTCTGCACCCCGATGCCGCACACTGGCTGGTTCGCAAACGTCAAATTGCTTCAATCGGCATTGACACACCCAGCATTGATTATGGCCAATCAAAAAAATATCTAAGCCATCAGATTTTATTTGCCGAGCAAATTCCGGTTTTTGAAAATCTCGCCAATCTGGAAAAACTACCAGCAACGGGTATAGAGGTAATTGCCTTACCTATGAAAATACGTGGCGGAAGTGGCGCACCTTTACGGATTATTGCAAAACTAACCAAAAGCAGATGAACGCTAGCGACTTTAGAAAAGAATAAACGTCCATCTGCGTTAGCAGATGGCGGCGCGTCCCAAGCGGCTGCGTATCCGTGCGAAGCACGGATTGGCGCATAGCTCGCTTGGGAGAAAGAACAACAGGAAGGTAGAGGCAAAAACAGGCCGCGCATGGGAAAAGAATAAACGTCTTACACAAT
>JBPCVS010000032.1:0-3665 GCA_051010295.1 Parvibaculales bacterium
AACGCGCCTGATATTGGCTCAAACACCGCAAAGAGCCCGTCACATAATCATCATCGGCAGAAAAACTTAGGCGGATAGCATGCTCATCTAGTGCCACTTGAAACTGGGTTGCCGCCATATCGCCCGCCCCTTGTGTAAGCAATTTGGCCAACAAAGCCGTCAGCCCAGCTGCCTTTGGTGGGTCGGCACGCGCCCCACCACGCCATGCCATTTTTATATTTATCAAGGGCAGATTTTTATCTTTCACCAGCCATGCGGTCAGCCCATTGGCATTTTTAACCACCTTAACAGGCGGTGCGGCCAGCGCGACTGGCAAGCTGGTGCATAATAAAAGCAGAGCAAAAATAACGCGCATTATTTGCCCCGCTTTGCGGCTGGCAATAAATGCGAGACGATGCTGTGTTGCGGCTGTAGCCAATCGGCGAGTGCGGTTTGCACTTCTTGTGCCGTTACTGCTTCAATAAGCTGTGGCCAGTCCAACACATCTTGCGGCGCAAACCCCAGCGCGGCATTGAGGCCAAAAATTTGTGCCATTGTGTATTGGCTATCGCGGGCAAAAATCAACTCAGCCGCGAGTTGGGTTTTGGCGCGTTTTAATGTATCAGGCGGCACTGGGCGGGCAATCAGTTGCTTGATTTGTGCATCAACCGCCGCCGCCAATGCTGAAAAATCTTTACCATCATTCGCGGTTACATAAATCACCGCCTCGCCATTATTCAGCCGCACCGTGTCGGCAAATGCCCCCGCACTCACCGCCAATTCTTTATTTATCACCAAAGCTTGATAAAGGCGGCTGGTTGTTCCGCCGCCCAAAATTTCCATTCCAACCTCAAAAGCGGCAAATTTTTTGCGCTGGGCGCGGGTAAATATCGGCAAGCGATAATAGCGCGTCCATTGCGCTTGGCGCACGCGGGCATCGCGTCTGATTTCGGGTTTTTGCCAATCTTCCACCAGCAGATTTGTTGTTTGTGGGCGTGGGTTACGCGGGCGGTTTTGTGGTTGCAACACCCCATAGGTTTTTTGCGCCAAAGGCATCAATTCCGCCAATGTAACATCGCCCGCCACCACCAAAATAGCATTGTCAGGGGCGTAATAATTTTTATAAAAAGCGGTAGCATCTTGGGCATTAAGCGCGGCAATTTCTGCCCGATGACCAATCACTGGAACTGCATAGGGGCGCGATTTGTGCAGCCGCGCACGGGTTTTTTCGCTCAATAAAGCCGCTGGATTGCCATCCGTCCGCAGCGAGCGTTCCTCCAAAATAACATCGCGTTCAATACGCACAATATCAGGATTGATAATCAGATTTTGCATGCGGTCGGCTTCCATCTCCATCATATCAGCCAGTCGGTCGCTAGAGACGCGCTCAAAATAGGCGGTATAATCATAAGAGGTAAAAGCATTGCTTTGGCCACCCAAAGCGGCCACATGTTCAGCAAATGCCCCATCGGGATAGCGCGGTGTGCCGCGAAACATTAAATGCTCAAAAAAATGTGCAATGCCCGATTTACCCGCTTTTTCATCGGCCGAACCCACGCGATACACCACCATATGCGTAACCACCCCAGCGCGGTGGTCGGGGATAGCAATAATTTGCAGCCCATTATCAAGCCGCGCTGTGGCAACGGGCAAAATAGGGCGGGGCAATATGTCTATAAATCCGCGCCCCACAAAATCAAGCAAGGCAATAAGCATTGCCAACATCACAAAAGGCAGGGTGATTAGCGATAGATTAAAAAGCCGCGTGGCAAACACAAAACCCTCGCTATTGCGTTGGCAAAGTGGCATCTTCTACAAGCGTGTCCACCTTGTCATGTGGCTGGCTGATTGTGCCTTGCGCTTCATTATGGATAATTTCGCGCACGCCATCACCATAATTGCCTCCATCGGCGGCTTTGTTCAACAAATCTTGTTCGGCAGGGTCGGGCGGGGCATTATTTTGCGGCCCCAAAATAAGCAATTTGGCCAAGTCTCTGCCAGAGGTTACACCGCGTGTAACGCCCGCTTGCGGTGGGCGCAAACGATAATCAGGCGGCAAAATAAGCGGCGGCTTTTTAACCACATTAAACTCATCTGGGGCGTTTTTGCCATAGCCGAAAGTCTCGGCACATCCAGCCAATGAGGTGGCCAGTGCTAGGCCCGCTACCAATAAAATAATGCTCTTGCTTATTTGTGTCATTGACCCGCCTTTTCAATCATAAACGGCTATTTATAGGCACGTGTGCGCCTTGCGTCAATAAAGCCGACAACAAGCAGCATGACAACCCCAAAGCTAATCCAAATATCGGCAATGTTAAACACATACCAATAATAACCCGCCATGTGTAGCGAGATAAAATCTACCACCGCACCATATAATATGCGGTCAACCAAATTGCCAAGCGCGCCGCCAATAATCAAGCCAAAAGCCAGTTGCTCGGTGCGGCTTTGGGCTTTGTGTAGCCACCAAATAAGCAAGCCGATAATGCTAATCGTCAAGCCCACCAATAGCCACCGCCCCATATCAGAAGCGGTATCCAGCAAACCATAGCTGACCCCGCGATTCCAAATAAAAGTCATATCCCAAAATGGCAAAACAAAATGCGGCTGGCCAAGTGGTAGCGCGAAAAAATGCACCACCGCCCATTTTGAGGTTTGGTCTAGCCCCGCCGCCAGCAATGCCACAATCAATCCAAAATTGAGCGGGCTGTAGGGTTTAATTTGTGACATTAGCCCCCCACTTTTCCCCTTAATTGCGCATCCCATTCTTGCACGGCGGCGGCATCACGCGGGCTTAAATCGGGGAAGCCTGCCACCGCGCCAATATCGGGCAATATCTTCCACGAACGTTGACATTTTTTGCCCTGTGCCAAAGCTGGCACAACGCCAATATCGGCCACATCTTCCAGCCTAAAAGCCTTCTCAGGCGGGGCTTCAAACAGCACCATAATTTGCGAAGTGATACAAATATCGGCCATATCCAGCCCCTCCAATGTCGCCTGCCAAGCGGCATTATTGATATAAAGTTTGGGCGCGGCTTCAAGGCTTGAGCCAATGCGTTTTTCGCGCCGCTCAATTTCCAACGCGCCGGTTACCACGCGGCGGATTTTGCGGATAATTTCCCATTTTTCGGCCAGCGCGTCATTTTGCCAAGCGCCATTCATCGTGGGGAATTGCTGCTCATGCACCGAGCCACGCACCCGCCCAAATCTATTTTGCCAAACTTCTTCGGTGGTGAAACATAAAATCGGTGCCAGCCAATGCGTCAGGCAATGAAAAATAATATCCAGCACCGTGCGACAGCCACGCCGCGCCATGCTATTTTTAGGGTCGCAATAAAGTGCGTCTTTGCGAATATCAAAATAAAAAGCCGATAAATCAACCGTCATAAAATTAAACACCGCCTGATAGATTTTGCGAAAATCAAAATGCTGATAATTATGCCGCACCAGCGCGTCCAGCTCCACCAGACGATGCAACATATATTGCTCCAGCTCTGGCATATTTTCGGGCGCGATTTTTTCATCATCGTCAAACCCCGCCAAATTGCCGAGCAAAAAGCGAAAGCAATTCCGCATTTTGCGATAAGCATCAGTGTTGGCTTTAATAATATCCGCACCGATTCTTTGGTCTTCGCTATAATCGCAAGAAGTTGTCCATAGGCGGATAATCTCGCTACCCGATTG
>JBPCVS010000033.1:0-3477 GCA_051010295.1 Parvibaculales bacterium
CCTAATTTTCCAAACACAACTACACTATTTTTCATAACTTACTCTCCACTTGATTTACAACATTTATAGAATAAAATTAAAGTCTGGCGGTGGCAATTCAAAAATGGCAAAATCTGAAAAAAATGGCGGTGTGTGACATGAAAGACATTCCTTTTGTAACCGAGTTTGAGTTTGAATATGGGCGCGCCGATGCTCTCTCGCCGCGCATTAGGCGGGTGATTGCCAATAATCCCAGCCCCTTCACCTTCACTGGCACTGGCACTTATATTATTGGCAATGGCGCGGTGGCGATAATTGACCCTGGCCCGCTTTTAGATGAACATATTGAGGCGATTTGTGCCGCTTTGCGCCCCGATGAGACGGTAAGCCATATTCTTGTAACCCACACCCATAATGACCATTCGCCAGCCTGTGCGCCACTCAAGCAAAAAACGGGCGCGCCGATTTATGGCCGCAAAATCAAACCACAAAAAATCTCTGATATGCCAAAATTAGAAGAAGATAATGATGACAGTTTTACCCCTGATATGATTGTAGAACATGGGCAAATTATCGCTGGCGATGATTGGACGCTAGAGGCGGTGCATACGCCCGGCCACATGTCAAACCATATTTGCTATGCGCTACAAGAGGAAAAAGCTCTCTTTACTGGCGATCATGTGATGGGTTGGTCAACCTCAATTATTGTGCCACCCGATGGCAATATGCACGACTATATGGCCTCGCTTAATCATCTGCTCACCCGCGATGATGAAATTTACTGGCCAACACATGGCACTTGCATCCGCGACCCCAAAAATTTTGTGCGGGCCTATATCGCGCATCGGCGCAATCGGGAAACACAAATCATTGCCCGCCTAAAAGCTGGCGATAATGATATTCGCACAATGGTGGCCAGCATTTATGCCGATATTGACAAAAAACTGCATGGCGCGGCGGCGATGTCAGTGCTAGCACATATAGAAGATTTGGTTATACGCGAGCGCGTGGCCATTAAAGGTGATGGCGCACCCACGCTTGGCTCTCAATATCAGCTTATTCGCTAGAACCTAATTTTGCAAAAAAGCTGCGAATCCGTGCCGCATTTGCGCCCAAATCCGACACCCCAACCCGCGAGGCCGACCGCATATCCACCCGCGTTTGGCCATTATCATCGGCAAGACGTATCACAACATCATCTTTGAAACCGAATAAAAATGTGGTGGCAGTGGCTTCAATTTGCTGGCGACTAGCATCAATATCCACAATTTCCCAGCCCATTGTTTCGGCCATTTTTTGCGCCTGTTGCAAATTATCACCCGCCGCACCTGATAAATAAAGCGGCGCAATATCATCATAATAAGCCTTTTGTTGGGCTTGCACTTTCGGGTCAATGCCCAACCTGTTATCGCGCACAGCGCGGCGGCTTGGCACCACAAAAAATTGCGGAGGATTATCCAAATCGGTGCTGATGTCATGAATCGGCGGCACAACCATGCCCGTGCGCAATGTATTGACCGGGGCATAAAGCATCACCAGCGATAATACGACACCAATCGCAGCTTTCAGCACATAATTGCTATCACTGCCAGAACCACCAATGCTAAAAACCAATGCAATAACGCACATAAGCAACGCCAACACCGCCAATAGGCTGGCAATGGCAACGCCTAATATCGCGCCTAATAGCGGCAAACGAAAATCCATCACCCCGTAGCGATATAACACAATGGCAATAATCGCCGCCACTGGGGCGGCAATGGATAAGCGCATGCCCCATAGTGCCAGCCCCGAAAGTGTAATACCAAACATGGCTATTCAGCCGACTCGGCAAGCACTGGAAATGTGTAATCGGCAAATTGCTCGCGCAGGGTCAGTTTTTGGATTTTGCCTGTGGCGGTATGCGGAATTTCATCCACAAAAGCCACATCATCAGGCATCCACCATTTGGCGATTTTGCCTTGCAAATAACCCAAAATCTCATCTTTGCTAAGGTCAGCACCCTCATTTTTGATAATAATTAAAAGCGGGCGTTCATCCCATTTGGGGTGGGCAATGCCAATCACTGCCGCTTCTTGCACACCATCATGGCCAACAGCGATATTTTCAATCTCAATAGAAGAAATCCATTCGCCCCCCGATTTAATCACATCTTTTGAGCGGTCGGTAATTTGCATAAAGCCAAGCGGGTCAATCGTGGCCACATCGCCAGTATCAAAAAACCCATCTTCATCAAGAATTTCGCCACCATCGCCTTTAATATATTCGGCAACGATAAATGGGCCGCGCACTTTCAAATGGCCAAAAGCTTTGCCATCATGCGGCAATTCCTTGCCCTCATCATCGGTAATTTTCATATCCACCAAATAGGGCGCACGGCCTTGCTTGACTTTAATATCCATCTGCTCATCAAAATTCATATCTTCCATGCCAGATTTGAAAGTGGCAATCGTGCCAAGCGGTGATAATTCGGTCATGCCCCAAGCATGTTTCACCTGCACACCATAATCGCGCTCAAATTTTTCCAACATCACACGCGGCACAGCCGACCCACCAATCGCCACATTTTCTAGCACAGGTAGTTTCAAATTATTGGCTTCCAAATGTTGCAACAGCATAAGCCATACAGTCGGCACGGCGGCGGTGAAAGTAACCTTTTCATCGGTCAATAATTCATAAATGCTTTCGCCATCCATATTTGCGCCGGGGTTAACAATTTTTGAGCCCGCCGCAGGTGCAGAAAAAGCAATGCCCCACGCATTGGCATGAAACATTGGCACAACGGGCATAATGCTATCGGTTGAGCGCAAGCCAAACACATCTGCCGACAAGCTGGCCAAAGTGTGCAACACATTAGAGCGATGCGTATAGCACACGCCTTTGGGGTTGCCGGTTGTGCCAGAAGTATAACAAATGCCGCATGGCGCGTTTTCGCCCACCTCAGCCCAGTTGAAATCACCATTTTGGCCGTCCAGCAAATCCTCATAGCAATGCACATTTTGCAAATTCGTATCAGGCATATGCGCGGCATCGGTCATAATAATAATGCCCTTAACATTAGGAATTTGGTCAGCAATGCCCTCCAAAAGCGGCACAAAAGTTAAGTCGGTGAAAATCAATTTATCATCGGCATGGTTGATAATATACACCAACTGCTCGGCAAATAGGCGCGGGTTCAATGTATGATACACCCCGCCAATGCCTGTTATGCCATACCAAGCTTCAAAATGGCGGTGAGTGTTCCACGCCAATGTCGCAATCACATCGCCCTCACCCATGCCAAGTTTTTTGAGTGCTTGCGACAATTTACGCGCCCGCAAATGCGCATCGCCATAGGTTTCGCGGTGAATCTCACCCTCCACCAGACGCGACACAATCTCGCGTTCCGCATGATTAACCAGCGCATGGTCAAGAATTTTATTTACCAGAAGCGGCACATCTTGCATTTTTCCAAACATCTAACTCTCTCCCCGATTAGATTTTGCTAAAATAAGCCCA
>JBPCVS010000034.1:0-5235 GCA_051010295.1 Parvibaculales bacterium
GCCGAATGTTGAATTTCCGAACTGCCGCGCAAAATCACCGCATTGCCAGATTTCAAACACAAAGCGGCCGCATCTGCCGTCACATTGGGGCGGCTTTCATAAATCACGCCAATAACCCCCAATGGCACACGCACGCGCTCAATATCTAGCGCGTTTGGCACTTGCCAACGCGCCATTGTTGCGCCCACTGGGTCGGGCAGCTCAATAATGTCTTCAATGGCGGCGGCAATGGCGTTCACCCGCGCCTCATCCAGCATAATGCGGTCAAGCCGTGCTTTGTTCACCTGTTCAGCCTGGGCTAATTTTATGTCTTCTTGATTGGCCGCCAAAATAATTTTTGTGTCTTTGCGCAATTCATTGGCGGCATTTTGCAATGCGGCATTTTTTTGCGCGGTATCGGCCAAGCTTAACGTGCCAGCCGCTTGCTTTGCTTGTTTTCCTAGCCGTAGCATTGTGTTTTGTAAATTATCCATCTCATCCATTCCCTTTGGTGATAATAAGATTATCACTCTTCTTTGGTGATAATAAGATTATTCTTTGGTGATAATAAGATTATCACGGTGAACCATTTCAGCACGTCCCTTATAGCCAAGCAAACCCACAATTTGCGCGCTTGGCTGGCCGCAAATTTGTGCCGCATCGCCATGCGCATAGGCGGCTAGGCCACGTGCTATTTCGCCACCATCGGGGGCAATAATTTTAACGCAATCACCGCGTTCAAATTGACCTTCAACCGCGACAACACCAATCGGCAATAATGATTTGCCATCACCCAATGCGTCCACCGCGCCTGCGTCAATATGCAAACATCCGACAATTTGTAAAGTGCCGCCAATCCATTGTTTGCGGGCGCGGTGTGGCGTTTGGCTGGCACGAAACAGGCTGGCACGTGCGCCTTGCATCAGCGCGGCTAAAGGTTCAACCCCCCGCCCATCAGCCAGCACCATGTGACACCCAGCCCGCATAACAATTTTGGCGGCTTCTAATTTGGTCACCATGCCGCCCGAACCATAAGCACTGCCACTGCTTTGTGCCATCGCCATCAGCTTTTCGTCAATTTTGTCAATCTCGCCAATAAATTCAGAAGCCGTATCACCATTGGGCGGCGCACTATAAAACCCGTCCACATCCGACAATAATACCAGACATTCAGCAGAAATCATGCCCGCCACCCGTGCCGCCAAGCGGTCATTATCGCCATAACGCAATTCTTGCGTGGCAATGGTGTCATTTTCATTGATAATTGGCACCGCACCCAAATTAAGCAATTCCATAATTGTTTGCCGCGCATTGAGATAACGTCGACGTTGCTCGGTGTCTTCAATGGTCAACAAAATCTGGGCTGCCGCCAAACCCAATGGTGCTAAAGCCGTCTGCCAGCCATGCGCCAGCGCAATTTGTCCCGTCGCAGCGGCGGCTTGGCTTTGCTCTAAAGTGAGCGATTTGCGGGTTAGCCCCAAACTGGCCAGCCCCAATGCCACCGCGCCAGAAGATACAATCACTACATTTTGTCCCCTCTGTTGGGCGCGCTTTATGTCTTTGGCCAACCCCGCCAGCCAAGCATTATTCAAGCCTATATTTTGCTTGGTTTCGTCAATCAACAAAGATGAACCAATTTTTATAACCAATATCTTGGCGGTGCTGATATGTTGCTTGATAATGTTGTTAAGGTGCGTGGTCATCAGCTTTTTCCATTTTTTTGAAGCGGATGCCAGCCGCTTTCATCCATAGTGATAGGGGCGTGATGATGGGCGTTAATATGGGCAATAATTTGGTCGGTCAAAGTTTTTAGATTATAGCCCGTTGCCGCAGAAATGGCGATAGGGGTTTGGGTTTTCAAACCCGCCAAACCAGCCAGTTCTTTAATTTTGGGCGCAAGGGCGGCTTGCGGCAATAAATCGCATTTTGTCAAAACCAGCAATTCTGGCTTGTCTGCTAAAGCGGCATCATAGGCCGCCAATTCACCACGAATAATCTGATAAGCCGCGCCAATATCGTCTTGTGTGGCATCAATCAAATGCACCAGAGTAACGCATCTTTCTACATGCCCCAAAAAGCGATGCCCCAATCCTGCGCCTGTGCCCGCCCCCGCAATCAAGCCCGGAATATCAGCCATTACAAATTCTTGCCCACTTAAAGCTGTGCCAACCACGCCAAGATTGGGGTGCAATGTTGTGAAAGGATAATCAGCAATTTTTGGCTTGGCACGGCTCAAAGAAGCCAGCAAAGTAGATTTGCCCGCATTGGGCAAGCCCACCAGCCCAATATCGGCAATCAATTTAAGCCGCAACCATAAATAGGCTTCGCGGCCTTCTTGTCCGTCATTGGCATGACGTGGCGCACGATTGACTGGCCCCTTAAAGCGGCTATTGCCAAAGCCGCCATTGCCGCCCTCTATCAGCACAATGCGCTGGCCAATTTCGGTTAAATCAGCAATCAGGGTTTCGCCATCTTCGGCAAAAATCTGGGTGCCGACTGGCACTTGTAAAATTTTATCGCCACCATTGGCACCGTGCCGATTGCGCCCCATGCCATGTATGCCTTTGCCCGCTTTGAAATGTTGTTGATAGCGATAGTCAATCAAAGTGTTGAGTCCATTGACACATTCAGCGACAATATCGCCACCATCGCCGCCATCGCCGCCATCAGGCCCGCCAAATTCAACATATTTCTCACGCCGAAAACTAACGCATCCAGCCCCACCATCGCCAGAACGGATATATATTTTCGCTTGGTCAAGAAATTTCATAATTATCCCCGCTCTTGTGGAATCTAAAACGTAATAAGCACAATGAAAAGAAAAATTAGGGCAAAGCAAAATTAAGGCAAAGAAAAATTAAGGCAAAGCCAAATAAAGCCAAATGCAGTTAGCCTATAAGCGATTTTTCGCCAGTGCAATAATGTGTTTTAGCTTGTCGGTGTTGGCGCAACCGAAACCACTGTGCGGCCACCACGCGCTTTTGAAAAGGCGACTTGACCCTCAATAATGGCAAAAATTGTGTGGTCTTTGCCCATGCCGACATTTTCACCGGGATGCCATTTTGTACCGCGCTGGCGCACAAGAATATTACCGGGAACAACATGCTCACCGCCAAATTTTTTAATGCCTAATCGCCGCCCTGCGCTGTCGCGTCCGTTGCGTGATGAACCACCTGCTTTTTTATGAGCCATATCCTACTCCTTACCGCTTTTTGCTTTACTAGATTTTGTGGCGGGTTTCTTAGCCGTTGCTTTTGTGGCCGCTTTTTTTGGTGTTGCTTTTTTGGCGGCTTTTGTTTCGGTCGCTTTAGCGGCACTTGTGGTTTTGGCAGTGGCGGCTTTAGCAGTGGCGGTTTTGGCAGAAATATCGGTGATTTTCAGCACGGTTTCATGCTGGCGATGGCCTTTAGTGCGGTGATAATTTTTCCGCCGCTTAAATTTAATAACCGAAATTTTGTCGGCACGGCCCTGCTCCAAAACTTGCGCCGCCACGCTGGCACCTGCCAAATAAGGCCGCCCGATTGATGGTGCTTTGTTGCTTTCGCCCAGCATCAGCACTTCGTCAAATTTGACCTTATCGCCAATTTTGCCGTCCACGCGCTCAACACTAATTACATCATCTTTGCTGACGCAATATTGTTTGCCACCGGTTTGAATAACTGCATACATGTCGCCACTCAATTGTTTTTAATGAGCCGCGAATATACGCACAAATAGCTGGAAGTCAAGCAGCAAACCCCATATTCTGGCCACACATTCTGGCCACAAATTCAGGCAGATGGGTCCAGCAACACGCGGCCAATCACTTGCCGATTTTCCATCATAGCAAAAGCCTCGCGCCAATCGGCCAATGGCAACATTTTATGCACATGCGGGTTAATCGCGCCTTTGGCGGCCAGTTGCCATATTATATTTTGGTTTTGTGCGCCCAGCTTTGGGTTGCGGCGGCCAAACTCTCCAGCGCGCACCCCGACCACCGAAAAGCCTTTAATAAGCGGCATATTAGTGCCAATTTGGGCAATCCGCCCCGAGGCAAAACCAATCACCAACAGCCGCCCGCCCCAGCCAATGCAGCGCACAGATTCATCAAACACATCGCCGCCCACCGGGTCATAAATCACATCAGCCCCGCCATCGGTAAGGCTTTTTACTTTCTCACGAAACCCATCGCCCACATTCAACACCGCTTCGGGGGCGTATTTGTCGGCAATCACCTGCATTTTTTCGGACGAAGAAGCGGTGGCGATAAGCTTTGCGCCCAAATGCCGCCCCAAATCCAATGCCGCCAGCCCAACCCCACCAGCCGCGCCATGCACCAACAGATATTCGCCTTTTTGCAACGCACCACAGCGCACCAGCCCAACATAGGCGGTCAGATAGGCCGTGCCCAAAGCGGCCGCTTGCGCAAAATCCAAATTATCGGGGATTTTTCGCGCAGTGGCGGCTTGGCCCAGCGCAAATTCGGCAAAGCCGCCTGTGCCACCCAAAAACCCACCACTCACCACGCGGTCATTGACGGCAAAATCGGTCACATCATCACCACATTCAACCACCTCACCAGCAAATTCCATGCCGAGCGTAAAAGGCAGTTCGGGCTTCATCTGATAGCCGCCATGCGTCATCAGCAAATCAGGAAACCCCAAAGTGGCGGCACGCACTTTTATCACAATCTGCCCAGCCGCCGCTTTGGGTGGGTCAATTTGTTGCAAATGACAGCCGCCAAAATCTGGCAATAAATCGGTAATTCGCAATGCTCTCATAAATGTATCCTCATTCCTTGCTCTTTTTGGCGCGCTCGGCGCATTATTTCTTGGTGCGTTCCGCACGGGCAGCCTCACGCATATTTTCAAAAAACGCCCGCGTGTCATGTTTTTGCCAATCTTCGCTCCATTGCGTCTGGTCATCAAAAGCGGCCATAATTTCAGCCTCGCGCTCTTGTGCCAAATGGCGGGTGGCATAATGCGGCACAATAAAAAACGCACCTTTTTTAATTTGCTCCAATGTGTGCTGGCCGACTGTATCTACCGCATAGCCAAAGCTTTCCACTCCCATACCCTTTGGGCGCGGCGGCAATGGCCCGCCATATTTTTCGGGGCGCAAACTGCCGCTATTGCCGATATTGGTTTTGGTCGCGCCCGGGCATAAAATAGAAACGCCAACATAATCAGGCAATTCCATGCGTAACATACCGCTATAGCCCATCACGGCGGCTTTGGTGGCATTATAGGCCGCCATATAAGGCATCGGCCAGCCCAG
>JBPCVS010000035.1:0-10729 GCA_051010295.1 Parvibaculales bacterium
TTTCAGCAATGGCGGTAAAGCCGCGAATATCGGCAAATAAAATTGTGAGGTTGCGAATTTCGCCACCCAATTTGAGCTGTTGCGGATTGGCCGCCAGCCGCGCCACCATATCAGGCGCAAGATAATATCGAAAAGCGTTGCGTATCTGTTGCCGCTCGCGACTGGTGCGCACATATTTAAGCCCAGCAGCCGCCAAAAAAACCGCGATATTGCTGGCGGTCGGCGCGACAATATCCACCAACACCAAATGCTGCGTAAAAGCCACCCATGAGCTATAGGCCATCAGCGCGCTGATTGCCAAAAGTGCCGCAAAAGCCGCGCCCATAGGCATTTTATGCACCATCATAATCAACCCCAGTCCCGCCAATAAAACCAGCATCGCCTCGCTGATTTGTAGCCAAATTGGACGGCGCAAAAACGCACCGCTTAATAATTGCTGCACAATTTGCACATGCAGCTCCACACCCGGCGTGGCGGGGTTAAGCGGTGTGGCGCGCATATCTTTGAGACCCGCCGCACTGGTGCCGATAAAAATAATTTTGCCGTCAATCAGCCCGCTGTCAAAATCGCCCTTTATAATGCGCTGGGCGGATAAGCGTTGCAGATTTTGCGCTTGCGTAAAATAAAGCCGCATCGTGCCGTCGGGTTCAATCGGCACGATTAAATCGCCGGTTTTCAAACGCGACAAACCCGCGCCAGAAAAATAATTGCCCTCACCGCGCACATCAGAGCTGCGCGCAATAATAGACCCCGCCCCCTGCGCCACCCGCAAACTCTCCAAAGCCAAACTAGGATAAATATGCTCCCCCACCCGAAACAACAGCCCAGCGCGGCGCATAATGCCATCTCTATCAATATGCGCGTTGATTGCCCCCAAGCCAATGGCGGCATTTTCAATGGCGGGCTGGCTGGCCAGTGCAAATTGGCCATGCGGTAAATTGCCAATTTTCGCCCCGCCCACGCCACGCACTGCAATACCCGCTTTGGGTTTTGCGGGGTTTTGCTTTTCACCAATATCAGGGCTGGCATTATTTATCACTGTCGGCAATATCACCGGTGCCTGCGCAATAGCGGCGGCCAGCACAGCATCGGGATTGTTGATTTGCTGGCTAATATCGGCCTGTAATTTTTGCCATGTTATAGGGTTGCGCTGGTTTTTCACCAAACCCCGCCAGATAGGTAAAATTTCTTCAGGTGCCGTGCGGTCGGGCTCGGTGAATAAAATATCAAAAGCAATGGCCGCCGCCCCCGCTTGGCTTAACCTGTCAATCATTTGGGCAAACACATTGCGCGGCCAAGGAAATTGGCCAATCGCGCTTAGGCTGGCTTCGTCAATATCCACATAAAGCACGGGCATGCCCGCCTCAATGCGCGGATGCCAGCGATTATATTGGTCAAAAACGATATTTTGAAAAAACACAAGCGGATAGGGGCGCACCAACTGCAAGCCAACACCTAGCACCAGCACCGCCAGTGGAAACCCATAATTTTGCAAAATCCGAAACAAACGCAACCAAAACTCCTAATTTAGACTATGGCAGAAAATCAGCCCATCGGCAAATGCCTCCATCTTTCTTCATTGAATGGGAAAAGACCGCGTCCAACCGCGTTAAGCGGTTGGCGGCTACTCCCAAGCGGCTGCGCATTATGCGAGCGAAGCGAGCATAATTGACGCATAGCTCGCTTGGGAAAAAGAAAGATAGCCATTTGCTAAAGCAAATGGCGACCCCGGTAGGACTTGAACCTACAACCTCAAGATTAGAAGTCTCGCGCTCTATCCAGTTGAGCTACGGGGCCATCGTTTTGATTCGCCTTAATATGCCTTAATGGGTTTTAATGCAATCAGTGCGACCATGGCTCAAATCTATTGCGCTGAAAATTATCGGAATAGGATTTTGCAATGGTTTTTTGCTGGCGTGGTGCGTCAATCCGCGCAGTAATGTTTTGTGCGGCAACATAGGCTTGTGCTTCTTCCAATGTATCAAATTTCAGCCGCACCTGTGTTTGCGTTTCTTCTGCGCCATTCCAGCCAGTTAGCCCATCTTTGCAATAGGCACTATCTGACACATATTCTAGCACCCAATAGCCGGTTTTGGCTTTGCCTGATGACATGGCCGTTTTGGAGGGCATATAGATGCGTGCATAGTCTGACATCATAAATTCCCATTGTGTTTAATTATCGCATAGTCGCCAAATTTTGTGCGCCCTGCATAAATAAAAATTGCGTGATAGAATGGCTTATACATGCTAGGTTTCCCTTTGTGAGAAATTATAGATTGCTTTTGCTAGAAAGCAAAGCGACCAAGTCAAAATAAAGGTATAATTTAGGCATATCATGCGATTTTTTTATTTTTCCCAAACCCTCATTTTGCAATTCTTTTTTGGATTAGCCAAATTGATTGGCGTTCGGGCTGGCTCATATTGCGGTAGTTTGTTGGGGCTGCTGGCCAGCAAAATTATGGCGGAACGCAAAACAGCCCTGCGCAATATACAAAACGCCTTGCCGCATTTATCCGCCCAACAGCAAAAAGATATTTTGGCGCAAAATTGGCGACAATTTGGCCGCGTGATTGGCGAGTGGCCACATCTTGAACAGCTTAGCAATGACCGCGAACGTTTGCGCTTTATCGGCAAAGAAAATGTGCAAGCCGCGCTTGATACAGGCAAAGCCGCGCTTTTTGTTAGCGCGCATTTGTCAAATTGGGAATTGGCAGTGGCGGGTTTGCGGCAATTAGTGGATGAATTTGGCATCACCTATCGCATCGCCAACAACCCCTATAGCGAAAAATGGATACACCAACGGCGCGGGGCTTTTGCCGCTTATCAAATAGCTAAAGGCCAAAGCGGAGCGCGGCAAATGATAAATTTGATTAAGCAAAATATCCCGCTAACCATATTGATTGACCATTGGCTGAATGCTGGTGATCCAATCGCGTTTTTTGGCCGCCCGACCCGCGCCCCATCAGCCGCCGTTAAATTGGCGCGCCGTTTTGAGTTGCCCATTGTGCCAACCATTATTCGCCGCCGCACTGATGCGCCCGATGCCGTGTATTTTGAGCAAGTTTTTTTTCCACCTATTTATGTCGCCAAAAGCGATAATCAACGCGCCGACATTGATGCCACTATGCGGGTGCTTTATGATATGCTGGAAACATGGATTAGGGAAAGACCTGAGGAATGGTTTTGGGCGCATCGCCGTTGGCGAGACTAGATGAAACCCAGTGAAATTAAGAATCTTCGCGTTGTTGCATATAGCTGTGCCAAAATTTTTTATTGCGGTTTTTGCGGACGAGTTTAGCAACCGCATAGCGCGAAAAATGCGCCAATGAGTGGCGCAACATGGCATGACGGCTGAGAATTTTGCCGTCAATATTTTTATCATTTGGCATAAGCGGCACATTATCGCGGCGCGCCAGCTCAGCGACAATCGCGCCACCCAACACATTGCCAAGATTATAATCCTCAATCACCCGCCGCCGCGCTTCAATAATGGCGGGCAGGCGTTTTTCATATTCATTATTGGCCATCGCCTCACGGATAATTTTAAGCGCGGTTTTGGGCTGGCGAATATCAAGCGGGATAACACTTTGGGGTGGAAAATAATCCATATAGCGCGGGCAACCCACATAAAAAGGCAAATTATAAGCCAAAAAACAATCCGATAATTTCTCAGTCCAGTGATACGTCCCAATATGATTTTCCACCGCAAGATGATAGCGATAAGCATCCATGCCAGCTTGTTTGTGTTGCACAGGTTGAAAATTTCTACCATAGACATCAATGCCCGCCCCCAATGCGTCAATCAGCTTGTGCATAAAATCATGCCGCGCTTGGTGCAATGTGTGTTTTTGCTGTTTTAGAGAATGGAAACAGGAGAGATTTTTGCTTTTTGGCGGTGGTGTGGGGTGGGCTTGCATGGCGGCTAATTCGCCATAATACCAAACCCCAACGGGCGGCACAATATGGCGATTGCGATGGCGCAAAGCCTCATCTTCATGGCTGGTCAGCACCATTGCAAACTGGTCAACATAATCTTGGCCATAAAATTTAATTGAAGCGGGCTCATAGGTTAACAAAATGGTGTTCTCAGGCGGGCAAGCCAATGGCTCTACAGCAACGCTCAATCGTTCTTGCTTTTTGGGCGGCAAATCATCATACACCACCAGCCAATCATAGGCGCGGCTGGCGGCATCTAGCACAAATTCTATTTGTAGAAAATGCTGCGGTAAATCAAATAGCTGAAAAGGAGCAATGTTATTTTTTGAAATCAGTTTGACGCGGATTTTATCACTCATAGTCAAACGGGTTGGGTAAAAACATATACACTGGCAGGCGGCAAAGAGCGATAGACCCGCGCATATCTTTTCCACTGCAAATTAAATTGCTCAATAATAGAAGGGCGAATGGGCGGTTTTGAAAAACTATAGGTAAATTGAATATAAACCCCGCCCGGTTTTAGCAAATTGAAAGCATGACTTAAAACATCATGCTGAAATTCTTCGGAAAAAGACAACATCGGCAAACCCGAAATAATCGCTTCAACATTGCTCACCGGCAATTGGTCAATTTGTTCGGCGGTGCAATGATGAATATGACACGCGCCCACATCGCGTTTCAAAACATCAACAAAATCGGGGTTAATCTCTACCAAATGCAACTGCTCTGGCTTAATGCCAGCCTTCAAAAGCGCGTGGGTAACATTGCCAGTGCCCGCGCCTAGCTCAATAATATCACCGCCATTATGGGTGGCCGCATCGGCCACGCATTTTGCCAATGCGGGTGACGATGGCGTGAGAGCAGATATTTGCTGCGGGTGATGCCATAATTGTTTTAGAAAAAGAAGTCTATTATTATTCATTAAATTTTAGCCGCTTTCAGTTATCGGGCAATTATTTGCCAATTACTTTATTGTGGATTGCCAATGGCGGTGAGGCTTAACAAAAAATAGTAAAATGTTCAATAGAATTTATGCCCGATGCCGATTTATCTTAGCGATTGGGTATTTTATGTTCTGGGGGTAATTTGCAAATCCGCTTCATGCGTGTCACCGTGCCGTCCATATATTCCCACACCAGCTTGTCGCCTTCCAAATAGCGGCGCACCACAATCGGCCCAAACCCAAAAGCATGAAAATCCAAAACGCCCTCATTCCACACCATCAAAGCCGATGTGCGCGGGCAAAACACCCGCCCAAAAAGGCTAAAAGCTGGCCCTTCAGTATCATTGGTGGCTTCGCCGCCAGTGGCATTGGGGCCAGAATCATGGATAATCCCTGATGTTGTTATCACCACGCGCCGCCCACATTGCTCAATACGTTCCACATGGCCGCGCCGCCCGCTTTCGGCTTGCCACAGGCCGCGCATATCGGCCGCATTATCAGGCAATGGCTCGCGGCATTGGCGCAAAATCGGCAGGGGAAAATGCTCATATAAGCATTTTGAATTGTTAGGCGTGTTGCCTTTGGCAATTTCATGCGCCAATTTGCCGCCTTTGGCAGAATAAGAGCCATCAAGGGTTGGCAACTGGCAATAATCAATCGTGCTACCATCGCCTTGTAAAGCAATCGGATCGGTGGCGACCGGGCGCGATGACAAAAATAGTGCATAAAAAGCACCAATGAAAATAACCAGCAAAGCACCCGCTATATAAGAAAAAATTTTCATAAATTTCCTTTTTGCTGGGTGGGTGCAGAAAATTTTGGTCGGGGCTGCAAGATTCGAACTTGCGACCCCCTGGTCCCAAACCAGGTGCGCTACCAGACTGCGCCAAGCCCCGACAATTTTATTTTGGCTGTTCTTTCTAAAATAGCCTATCAAATGATGGCTTAAAACAAAATGCCCATGCTGGCAAGTGCGCAACTCATCTTTCAGTCTGTTTTTTCAAAAAGCCGAAAAATTGCCGCACTGGTGAAGGCAAAACCATCATCTGGCATATCGCGCCCCTCGCCCACCCATGCCATCGCCTCTACAAAGGCAATATCGCGGGTAGCGCGGCTAATATGCGCGGTGCCTTGCAACCAGTCGCCAGCGCGCACTGGTTGTAAAAATTCGGTGGTGAGTTTAATGGTGAGCGACCCGCGCCCCAATTCTCGGAAAACTGCAGTCGCGGCCAGCCCATCGGCCAGCGCACTCAAAAAGCCACCATGTGCGATATTGCGGCTATTGCAATGCCGTGCCACCACGCGCACCCCTTGCCGAAAATGCTGGCCCTTGGCCCAATGAAACCATGGCCCATTATGCGTTGTAAATGGCCCACGCCTTATGCTCTCCTTAAAAGGAGCAGGTGCTTTGCAATCCGTGTGATTGGTATTTTTATCAGCCATAAAACCGATAATCAATCAACCTCGCCATCAACAAGCGAAACATTTGCCACCATTTGGGGCGCATCGTCATCATCGGCCTGTTCCATTTCGGCATCATAATTTTCGGTGTCTTCGGCGTTTCCAGCCAACCGCTTCACTTCGGTAGCCATATAGCCTTTTGGCCCACGCCCATAACGCACCATCACATATTGGCCCGGCACAAGGGCTTCAATATCAGCCTCGCGCAACACTTCCATATGCACAAAAATATCAGCACCACCAATCTCAACATTAAGAAAACCAAAACCGCGTATGCGATTAAACCATTTAACAATGGCTTTTTCAAAATCCCCAACATCACTGACTTCCGTCATAACGGTTGTTGGGCGACGTTCTTGGTGCGGCAAAATGGCCTCGCTATTATCAACAGCGACCACCAGCTCGGCTTGAAAGCCTTGCTCTTTTTGCACAACAGAACATTTAACCCGCGCCCCAGGATATAAAATATCATGCCCCGAACGGCGCAAAGTTGAATGATGAATAAGCACATCTTCGGTGCCATCATCGGGGACAATAAAACCATACCCTTTAACAGGGTCAAACCACTTAACTGTCCCATTTAGGGACTGCTCATTTGCTACTTGTTCCTCAGCGGAATATACAGAAGACATTTGTAAAACCTCTACTTTGTTTTTGTTACAGTTTTTACGCATTACAGACCTGACAAGTTAACACAGCCAACAAAAAGCACAACCCCGCAACCTGCCGTCCATATTGCACGACTATTCATAGTCTATAGCAATAAAGTAAAACGCGCACAAATTTGGTAAAACCGTTAAACCCTAGCTATTTAGACCTACCAAATCTATCAGCACAGGGGTTATTTCTTCGTTAATGACCAAATCGGCCAGTTCATCTAAATCTGTTGGCTCACGATTGATGATAACCAGCTTTGCGCCATTGCGACTGGCCAAAATGGGAAACCCCGCAGCAGGATAAACTTGCAAAGATGAACCAATCACTATGAATAAATCGCAAGCGAGCGTGGCGGTTTCCGCACGGCGCATTTCATCATCTGGCATTGACTGGCCAAAAGAAATTGTGGCTGATTTTACCAAGCCACCGCAATTTTGGCATCGGAGCGGTTTTTTGCCGTCTTGCGCCTCAAAAGCGCGGCGTAAATCAACCAATTCATGGCGCAAGCCGCAATCAAGGCATTTGGCAAAACTGCCATTGCCATGCAGTTCAATCACCTGCTGGTGCGTCACGCCGCTAGCTTGATGTAAATTATCAATATTTTGCGTTATCACATGAGAAACTTTGCTGTTTTTCACAAGATGAGCAATAGCGCGATGGCCGCCATTGGGTTTGGCCGCGCCAATTTCTTTATCAAGTGCAAATTTGCGCCGCCATGATTCAATTTGCATTTCTTCACTGGCTAAAAAATCTTGAAACATGATGGGTTTCATGCGCGTCCACAACCCACCCGGACTACGAAAATCTGGGATATTGCTATCCGTGCTGATGCCAGCCCCTGTGAAAACTACCACATTGCTTGCATCATCCACCCATTGGCGCAGTCTATCATTCATTTTTATATACTCATATTAGCATTTCAATAATATATTGAAACTTTGGCAAAGACCGAGTCAAATGTTAATATGAGCTGACAGAAAGAGAACTGATGAAATATCTACATACAATGGTGCGCGTTGCCGACCTTGATAAATCGCTGGCTTTTTATTGCGATTATTTGGGGCTAGAACAACTTGGCCGCTATGATATTGAAGATGGGCGATTCACTTTGGTGTTTTTGGCCGCGCCTGAGCAACAAGAAGCACAAATTGAACTCACCTATAATTGGGATAGCGAGTCGCTTGATGAGGGTCGCAATTTTGGGCATTTGGCTTATCAGGTGGACGATATTTATGCCACTTGCCAGAAACTGGCCGATGCTGGCGTTATTATTAACCGCCCGCCCCGCGATGGCCGCATGGCCTTTGTGCGTTCGCCAGATAATATATCTATTGAATTGTTGCAATCTGGCGATGCGTTGCCAGCCCAAGAGCCATGGGCATCTATGGAGAATAGCGGCCATTGGTAGCGCGGGTTATTTTTTTGGGCATTATTGGGCTGAGTCTTTTATCTATAGATTTTATCAGTCGCTTTGGCGCACCTGCAGAGGCACAAATTAGACGTGAAACGCCGCGTGAAAATGTGCGCCGCCGCCACCAGCAACAAGCAACACAACATAACCCCTATTGGGATGGTTTTATTTTGAAACGGCAAGGTAATTGCGATGCCGCGATTATCAAACTCTACCCGATTGCCCAACGCGGATATGGCTATGAAGAAGCGCAAACCGCATTGGGTGAATGTTTGCTACGGCTGGCCGGTCTGCCTGACAATAACCAACAAGCCCCCGAGCGTGCTAAAACACTTAACAATGACACATTCAAGCAAGGCATGGGTTGGATTCTTAATGCCGCCAAACGCGGCAATTTTACGGCACAAGGCGTATTGGTCGCCCTCTATGCCGCCAATCTTGGCCCCAAAGAAGATGTGATTGAAGGTGCAAAATGGTCACATTTATATTTAACCAACCCAACGCGGCTTAATCTGGGTGCGCCAGCGCGGGCGCAATCTTCAATTGATTATTTACAAACCAGCATGACTAAGACAGACTGGCTACTTGGAAAAGAACGCGCCCGCAACTGGTCGCCTGATTATAAAATTTTACCCTCTGAAAATGGCGGCAAAGAAAACAGCACCGACGAAAGGAAAAACCAATGACACGTTTTATCGCCATCATGGCGTGGCTTTTATTGCTCAGCATAATGCCAGTTTCGGCACAAAATAATGTGGCCTATTTTGCTGGCGGTTGTTTTTGGTGTACCGAGCATGATTTTGAAAAACTTGCTGGGGTGCGTGATGTTGTCTCTGGCTATATGGTTGGCCATGTTGACAATCCGCGTTATAAAGAAGTGGCTTCGGGGCGTAGCGGACATTATGAAATTGTGCAGGTTAAATATGACTCCGCCAAAATTAGCTATCAGCAACTTCTAAGTGCCTTTTGGCGCATGCACGACCCAAGCGATGGCAATGGCTCATTTTGTGATCGTGGCCAGCAATATAGCACCGCCATTTTTTATACGAGCAAAAAACAAAAGCGGCTGGCGGCTGGCGCGATTGCCGCGCTCAACCAAGCAAAGAAATTTGACAAACCCATTGCCACTAAACTTATTGCTGCCAGCAAATTTTATCCGGCCGAAGCCTATCATCAAAATTATTCGGCGCGTAACAAAGTGCGCTATAAATTTTATCGCTATCGGTGTGGCCGCGACCAATTTATCAATCGCGTCTGGCAAGGCGATGATATGATTTATCAAATTAAAAAATAACTCAAGCTTGATTTTATTCTTTTCCCATGCGCGGCCTGTTTTTGGTTCTAGCTTCCTGTTGTTCTTTCTCCCAAGCGAGCTATGCGTCAATTATGCTCGCTTCGCTCACATAATGCGCAGCCGCTTGGGACGGGCCGCCAACCGCTTAACGCGGTTGGACGTTTATTCTTTTCCCATTCGCACTCTGTTTCTGTTTTTCTCTTATACGCCAACCGCTATGCGGTTGGCGTATAAGAGACTGGTACGCCCTAGGGGAATCGAACCCCTCTTTCCAGGTTGAAAACCTGGCGTCCTAACCGATAGACGAAGGGCGCACACGGCAAATACAAGTAAATATGCAAGCCAGCATATATATGCAATTCTTGCTTATTTCAAGCACTTCCCATTTATTCTTAGATAAGTTTTTTCAGCTCTTGCGCGCATTAGGCCAGCTCAGCCGCATCATGCACAACCAGTTGCACGCCCCGCTTGCCATTCCAATCATCGGCGCGCAAAAAGCCAGCAATATGAAGCGGCATTTTAGTGCGTTGCAAAAGCCCCCTCACCTCATCTGGAACGGATGTAAAAGCAATCGCTTTCAAGCGACCATTATTGCTGTCGGTTAAAGTGCAGCTGACATGGCCTTGCCCAACAATTTTGGCATAAGCCACGCGCACCGATGGCAACACCACACGTGGTTCGGGGTTGCCTGCTCCAAACGGGCCAGCGCGTTGCATCATCTCAAACAAATCGCGGCTAGCGGCCGAAGGCAACAAGCTGGCATCCAGCATAAGCTGGTGTGGCGCATCAAGTGCCAGCCCGCCCAGCTCTTCAGTTAAATAGCTTTCGAAATCTGGTAATTGGTCTTTGTGCAAAGTTACCCCTGCCGCCATTGCATGGCCACCGCCAGCCTCAATTAACCCCTTATCCATTGCCTGCGCCACCAGCCGACCAATATCCACCGAAGAAACCGAGCGCGCCGAGCCTTTGCCCATGCCGTTTTTATCCAGCGCGATAACAAAACTAGGGCGATGATAGGTATCTTTCA
>JBPCVS010000036.1:0-12745 GCA_051010295.1 Parvibaculales bacterium
CTGGCGCAAATTATCGGGGGTATTCCGATGAGCCAAACCGAATTTGTGCGGCCTGCTGATTTGCAGCTTGAGGTTGAGGCGCAAAAACTGGCCGATGATGGCGCGGTGGCGTGGTTTTTGCAAAATGGCCGCAATGGAGAAAATCATGCGCTGATTGTGGATGCTTTAGCGGATAATCAATTTGCCGCCATTTTTGAAAATGCGTTGCTTGATGATATTCGCATGCAATATCAGCGTTTTACCGATGCAAAAATTTTGCCGCATGCCCATCAATGGCATTTGGATAATGCGTTGATACCCGATGATTTGATTGCCGATTTATCG
The DNA here is from genome assembly GCA_051010295.1 of Parvibaculales bacterium. Lineage (GTDB taxonomy): Bacteria > Pseudomonadota > Alphaproteobacteria > RS24 > RS24 > JBPCVS01. The sequence goes on from JBPCVS010000036.1 coordinate 325, forward strand.
GCACTTGGCACATTTGGCGTGTGTATTCCCGAAAATTTTGGCGGGTTGGGCCTTGATGGGTTAGGCGTGGGCAAAGTGGCCATGTGCGTCATCACCGAAGAGCTGAGTCGGGGTTGGATAGGGGCGGGTTCGCTTGGCACGCGCTCAGAAATTGCGGGCGATTTGATTTTGCAAAATGGCTCACCTGCGCAAAAATCGCATTGGCTACCAAAAATTGCCAGTGGCGAAGTGCTGCCGACGGCGGTTTTTACCGAACCCGATATTGGTTCTGATTTGGGGCATTTGAAAAGCCGTGCCGAAAAAACCGCAACGGGTTGGAGAATCACTGGCGCGAAAAATTGGATTACCCATGCGGCACGCAGTGATTTGATGACTTTGCTGGCACGTTCCGATAAAGACCAGCGCGACCATAAGGGCTTGTCTATGTTTTTGGTTGAAAAACCGCGTGGCAGCGAAGCCGACCCTTTCCCCATGCAAGGCATGAGTGGGTCGGAAATTGAGGTGCTGGGCTATCGCGGTATGCGCGAATATGCGCTGGCTTTTGATGGCGTTGAAATTGGCCAAGACGCGCTTTTGGGCAATGAAGAAGGGCAGGGTTTTCGCCAGTTGATGCGCACTTTTGAAAGTGCGCGTATCCAAACCGCCGCCCGCGCTGTTGGCGTGGCGCGCCGCGCTTTGGAGCTGGCGTTGGATTATGCCACCAACCGCACCCAATTTGGCACATCAATAATCAGTTTTCCGCGTGTTTCTGGCAAGCTGGTATTGATGATGGCCGAGATTGTTGCGGCGCGAGAATTGACCTATTTTGCGGCTGGCGAAAAAGACAAGGGGCGGCGTTGCGACATTGAGGCTGGCATGGCAAAATTGCTGGCGGCGCGGGTGGCGTGGAGTGCGGCCGATAATGCGTTGCAAATTCATGGCGGCAATGGCTATGCGTTGGAATATGAAATTAGCCGCATTTTATGCGATGCGCGGATTTTGAATATCTTTGAGGGCGCGGGCGAAATTCAAGCACAGGTGATTACGCGTGGCCGCCTGTCAGAACGGAATTAAAATGTCAAAAAACATACAAGAGTGGATAGGCAACATTCACACGCAAAAAGATGTCATCACCGCCGATAAATTGGCGCGTTATCAGGCGGTTTTTGGTCGTGCTGGCGCAACAGTGCCGCATGGTTTTCATTTTACATTGTGCGCGCCCGAAACCCCGATGGATGAATTGGGTGTTGATGGCCACCCCAAAAAGGGCGGTTTTTTGCCGCCGATTACCTTGCCGCGCCGCATGTGGGTTGGCAGTTCTATTGATTTTCATAGCACTTTGCAAAATGACATGGCCGTTAGCCGCGTGTCGCGCATTGATAATATCGAAGAAAAAACAGGCAAACAGGGCAAGCTCATATTTGTCACGCTCAATCATGAATATCGCCAAAATGATGCGCTGATAATCTCTGAAAATCAGACATTGGTTTATCGTGAAGCCAGTAAGCAAGCGAGCAAGCAAGCGAGCAAAGAATTGGCCGCCTTGCCGCCAGTGGCTGATAATATCGCGCCAGTGAAAGATAGTGAATATCACGACAAAATGTTGCCAGATGAGGTTTTGCTATTTCGCTATTCGGCACTCACTTTTAACACCCATCGGATTCATTATGACGCACCTTACGCAAAAAATACCGAGCATTATCCCGCGCTGGTGGTGCATGGCCCGCTTATGGCCAGCCTTGTTTTGCATAGGGCGCAACAGCAATTTGGCACGATAAGCCAATTCACTTTTCGGGCGCAATCGCCCGCCTATTGCGGCCAGCCGCTTTATATTGATTTTACCCCAGAGGGGGATAAGCGGGGGTTTTTGGTGCGCGGTGGTGATGGCCGCACTATTATGAATGGCTGGCTGAATTAAGCCAACCCGCCAGTTCGCGCCGTGCCAGTTTTTCCAGCAAATGCAAGCCGCCCGCGCTATCATTAAGGCACGGTATGGTGGTAAAATGCGTGCCGCCATTTTGCCTAAAAATCGCATTGAGGGCGAGGTCAATTTCCTCCAATGTCTCCACACAATCAGAGATAAAGCCGGGGGTTATTACAGCAATGCGCTTGATGCCGCTTTGGGCGAGCTGCGTCACCATTTTATCGGCATAAGGTTCAAGCCATTTGGTTGCACCAAAACGCGATTGAAAAACGAGGCGAAAATCACTTTCCGCAAGCCCAAGTTTTTCGCGCAACAGCCGCGCAGTTTTTGCACATTGGCAATGATACGGGTCACCCTTGTCAAAATAGGCTTGCGGCAATCCATGAAAAGAAGCCAGCAAAATTTCTGGTTGCCAATCAAGCCCCTTTAGATGTGCCTCAGCCGATTGCGCCAAAACCTCAATATAGGTCGGGTCATCATGCCATGCGCTGGCGGTGCGAATGGCGGGTTGCCACCGCAATTTCATCAATGCCCGAAAAACACTATCATAAACGCTGGCTGAACTTGTCGCGCTATATTGCGGATAAAGAGCCAACACCGCAATACGTTCACACCCCGCTTGGCGCAGCACATCTAGCTTTTCTTCAATAGACGGGCTACCATAGCGCATTGCCCAATCAACAATCACCTGATTACTCAGCTTGTTGCTGGCATCATCATCAAGCAAATTTTGCAGTTTTTCTGCCTGTTGCCGCGTATAATAACGCAACGGGCTTTCATTGCTCTCTTTACGCCAGATTTTAGCATAAGCTTTGGCCGATTTGCGTGGCCGCACATTGAGAACAAGCCCGCGCAAAATAGGTTGCCAAATAAAAGATGAAAGTTCAATCACCCGCCGATCGCTCAAAAATTCTTTAAGATAGGGGCGCACCCCTTTAGCATCGGGGCTGTTGGGTGTGCCAAGATTAACCAGCAAAAGCCCCATTTTGCCAAATTTAATTGGGGGATGATTGGCGGTTTTCATCAGTTGGTGGCGGTGTCGGCCAGTTGCTCAGATTCGGCAATGCCCAAAGCCTGCCAAACTTCGCGCAATGCGTCCACCAAGTCGCGCATCATATCGTCATTGTGTAGAGGGGTTGGCGTAATCCGCAATCTTTCTGTGCCGCGTGGCACAGTCGGATAATTTATCGGCTGAATATAAACCCCATGCTGATTGAGCAAGCGGTCGGAAGCCGCTTTGCACAACACTGGGTCGCCCACCATAAGCGGCACAATATGGGTGTTGTTTTCTAACACTGGCAAACCAGCTTCGCGCAACATGGCTTTGAGTTGTTGAGCGCGTGTTTGGTGTTGCTCACGCAAATTATTGGCTTGCTTAACAATTTTTACGCTGGCAATGGCACCTGCCGCCACCGCAGGCGGCAAAGAGGTGGTAAAAATAAAGCCCGGCGCAAAAGAACGTATCGCATCAAGCAAGTTTTTCTTGCCAGCAATATAGCCGCCCATAATGCCAAAAGCTTTGGCCAATGTGCCTTCAATAACATCAATGCGATGCATAAGATTTTCGCGCTCGGCAATGCCACCGCCACGTGCGCCATACATGCCTACGGCATGCACTTCGTCAAGATAAGTCAGCGCATTATATTTTTCGGCCAGTGCGCAAATTTCTGCTATTGGGGCAATGTCGCCATCCATAGAATATACACTTTCAAAAGCAATCAGTTTAGGGCGTGCAGGGTCGGCCTCGCGCAACAAGCTTTCCAAATGCTCAACATCATTATGCCGCCAAATAAGTTTGCTACACCCGCTTTGGCGAATCCCCTCAATCATAGAGGCGTGATTAAGCTCATCGGATAAAATCAAACAATCGGCCAGCAATTTCGCAAGGGTTGAAATGGTCGCCTCATTGGATACATAGCCAGAGGTAAAAACCAGCGCGTTTTCTTTGCCGTGCAAATCGGCTAGTTCGGCCTCTAGCTCAACAATCATGTGGTGTGTGCCAGAAATGTTGCGCGTGCCGCCCGCGCCAGTGCCCATTGTATCAATGGCCTGTTTCATGGTGTCCATCACCTCACGATTTTGCCCCATGCCCAAATAATCATTGGAACACCAGACGGTGATTTCGCGTGGCGTATCACCTGTTGAATAATCATAGGCGCGTGGAAACCGCCCCGCTTGGCGCGCCAAATCGGTGAATATGCGATACCGCCCCTCATCGTGCAAAGATGCGAGTGCTTTTTCTATATGTGCATCATAATCAAATTTCATATATGCCCCATTTTTCTATAGTGTGCCATTCTACTTATTAAATATATCGGCTTTATAGTGCCGAATGTGCACAATTACCATAGCAACAGCACAATTTGTTCGCTTTTGTCATATCTTTTTATGCTCTATTCTTCACTTTCTTTCCGCACAAAAGTTACGGCATAAAGCTCTGCGCCATCAAATAATTCGGCTGGCTCGCCTGCGCCCTCAATCATCATATAACGTCGCGGCGTAATTTTGCCCTCCATGCGATAGCCACGCGCACTCATATTGCGTCGGTGAAACTCCATCGCGGCTGGTGTAAATTCACGCGCTAACACCGTAATGCGCTCTGGCAGGTTTTTATTATCATCCATGAAATACCTCACTCAGTAAATAGCGGCAACCTAGTCGCCTCAGGCAAAAATGTCGAGTGTGAACCGCAGATGATATTTTTATCGAATCAATTAAAATGAAAAAATTACGTGTTTTACTTTGGGATAGGAATTTACGAATGAAACAAGCGGCAAATCCAAATCTAGATTTCGCTGACATGGCTAATCCCTCTTTTAAGATACCCTCAAAAATAATTATGGGCGATGTGTTAGAGGTTTTACCACATCTGGGCGCGGCGCAGAAGTTTGACATTATCATTGCCGACCCACCTTATAATATTGGTAAGGATTTCGGCAACAATAAAGACACAATGCCCATTGGTGAATATGTCGAATGGTCGCAAAAATGGATAGATTCATGTTGGCCATTATTGGCGGATGATGGTGTAATCTATGTCTATGGATTTCCAGAAATCTTAGCACATGTTGCGGTGCAATATCCTATTGATAATCAACGTTGGTTGGCATGGCATTACACAAATAAGGCAGTGCCTTCATCAAAATTTTGGCAACGTAGCTACGAGTCTATTTTGTGCCTATGGCATCGTGAAAAACCTCGACCAGCATTAGAGATTGACCAGATTCGTGAACCTTATACCGAAACTTATATGACTTGCGTTGGCCGTGAGAGAACGACAACGGAGTCGCGGTTTGGTGGTAAAAATGGGAAGCCCACAACATATAAGGCACATGAAAATGGTGCGTTACCGCGTGATGTGATTAAGCTGCCAGCTTTGGCGGGTGGCGCAGGTGCCGCCGAGCGATGGTTTATGTGCCATGATTGCGGGAATGAGGTTTTTCCGCCCTGCGAGCTTAAAAACCACAGAACGCACAATATCCTTAAACACCCAACACAAAAACCGCTGGAATTGAGCAAGCGACTGATATTGTCACGCATCAATGGCGACGCACAAAGCGATTATCAAGGGCGGGTGTTAATACCGTTTGCTGGTTCGGGTTCAGAATGTGTGGCAGCAGCAGAATTGGGCGTTGCTTATTTGGGCATCGAAATCAACCCTGTTTTTGTTGATTTTGCAAATAAATGGCTAAAAAATGTATAAATTAACCCCCAGAATGTTACAGCGTTTTGAGCGCGATTTGCGCAAATACCATGATTTATTAGATGGTGGCAGGTGTTCTGGATGGGAACAAGAAGAGTTAATCGTGAATGCCATAAAGTCTGATACGGTAGCCCAGCATCAGGTTTATTGGCGCGAGGCAGGGCACGATGACAAGGCAGATATTACCGTTAAGCCAAATGGTCGAAAGCATTTGATACAAATTAAGTCTGGAAAAGAAGCGCGGACAGGCATTTCCATATCTGGCCACCGCCTAGGCCGTTTTGAGGGTGATTTTAAGGCCATAACTGAATATTTGAATAATAATAGTGCCCATATAATTAGTGTCCGATATAGAAAAGTGGATGATGATGCTGGACGGAAACATATTTACCAGCTTTGCTATCTCGATGTGCGTTATTTGACAAATATCGCGCATAAAAAATGGAAAAAACAAGGCACAACGCATGAACAAGTGAATGATGATGGGGTCGTATTTTCTTTGCGCCCAAAAATGAGTTGGCAAATATGGTGGAAAGTTCCTCTAGAATTGTTCGAAGAAACACCAGAAATTGTGATTGGCTGAGGCGTTTGGTGCCGATATTCATTCGGTGCTCATATTGATTAGGTTAATGTGTTGTAGCAGATTTAATAATTGCTCAAATCAGCATAGCGATTGCGGTGAAAATTGCTATCGCCTAGCATTTGTGCTTGCACACGGGCGCGTTTCAAATATAGCCCAATATCAAGCTCATCGGTCATGCCAATGCCAGCATGCATTTGCACGCCCTCATTGCTAATCAGCCGTGCCGCATCACCCATGCGCGCTTTTGCAAGGCTGGTGGCGTGGGCAACATCATTGCGGCGTTCATCCAGTGCCGACAGCGCGTCTAGCACCACTGAGCGACAAATTTCTACTTCGCAAAACATCTCCGCCGCCCGATGTTTGAGTGCCTGAAAAGTGCCGATAATCGCGCCAAATTGTTTGCGGGTTTTCAGATAATCCAATGTGGTGTCAAACACCGCTTCCATGCCGCCTAGCATTTCAGCCGCAATGCACACCCGCCCCAAATCTAGCACATATTCCAACGCCTCAAATGCGCCATCTGCCGCGCCGAGCAACGCGCTTTTTGCCACTTTCACATTGTCAAAATTGATATTGGCGGCGTTGCGGCTATCAACCATTTTGGTGCGCGTGATGGTGATACCTGCAGTTTTGGCATCCAGCAAAAATAGCGAAATACCAGCCGCCTCGCCCATTTTGCCACTGCTCCGCGCCGCCACAATCAAAGTATCGGCAATATGGCCGTCAATGACAAATTTTTTATCGCCATTCAGCACAAAATCATCACCGCTTTTTTGCGCGTTCATATTGGTGGTGCGTGGATTATGATGTCCGCTTTCTTCAAGTGCCAGCGCACTTATCAGCTCACCATTGGCAATTTTGGGCAGCCATTCAGATTTTTGCTCTTCGCTACCCAGCTCTAGCACTAGCCCTGCGCCCAGCACTGCCGTTGAATAAAGCGGCGAGGCCGCCAAAACCCGTCCGGCTTCTTGCATCACAATGCCCAGCCCCATCGCGCCAAAGCCTGTGCCGCCATATTTTTCTGGAATAAGAATACCAGCAAAACCCAGTTCAACAATTTGTTTCCAAATGTCGGGGCTATAGCCCGCTTCATTATTCTCATCGCGCAATTTTCGCAAATTGGCGACTGCAACTTGTTCGGTAAAAAATTGCTTCGCCATATCGCGGAGCATTATTTGTTCTTCGGTCAGCACGAGAGCCATTATATTCTCCTGAAAATAGTGATTATGCGTCAGGTAAGCCCAGCACATTTTTGGCAATGACATTAAGTTGCACTTCTGATGTGCCGCCTTCTATAGAATTGCCTTTAGAGCGCAACCATGAGCGCGTGACGGCCAATTCTTTGCTGTCAAAGCCATCGCCTTCCCAGCCCAAAGCCTGTGTGCCCATAATATCAAGCAGCAATTCAAAACGGCGTTTATTCAACTCTGTGCCATAATATTTGAACATAGCTGAAGCCGCGCCCATGCCTTGCCCTGCTTTGGCTTCATCGCCAGCGCGTTTGAGGGTTGCACCAAAAGCCTGTTGGTCCATTTTATGGCGCGCCACCGCATCGCGGATGTCTGGGTTGGCGATTTTTTCGCCATCAGTGCCAAAATTTTCTTTGGCAAGGTTTTCCATGCCGCCCATAGAGGCCGCGCCTGCGCCCATGCCCATACCCGAAATCATGCTACGCTCATGTTCCAATAATCTTTTGGCAATCGTCCAGCCCTTGTTAAGCTCACCCACCAGATTTTCTTTCGGCACTTTTACATCGGTCAAAAATGTTTCGCAAAAAGGCGATGCGCCTGAGATGAGTTTGATAGGTTGGGTTTTCACATTTGGCGTATCCATATCAATCAGCAAAAAAGATATGCCTGCATGTTTGACCGAATTATCGGTGCGCACCAAACAGAAAATCCAGTCGCATTTATCAGCATAAGATGTCCACACTTTTTGGCCATTCACCAAATAATAATCGCCCATATCTTCGGCTTTGGTTTGCAGGCTGGCTAAATCTGACCCCGCGCCCGGCTCTGAATAGCCCTGACACCAACGAATTTCACCGCGTATAATTTCTGGCAGATATTTTTTCTTCTGTGCCTCAGAAGCAAATTCCAACAAAGCTGGCCCCAACATCCATACACCAAAACTGGTGAGTGCAGGGCGCGCTTTAATACGCGCAAGCTCTTGTTGCAAAATGTTATTTTCATCTTTGCTCAACCCGCCGCCGCCATATTCTTTTGGCCATGTTGGGGTTGTCCAGCCGCGTTGTGCCATCACATCTAGCCAGATTTTTGTGTCTGGATTGGGAAACGCGCCATTGCGCCCGCCCCATGGCATTTCGCGTTCAGGCATGGGGGTACGCATAGATTGCGGGCAGTTTTCTTCCAGCCACGCTCGCGTTTCCTCACGAAAAACATCTAAATCACTCATTACTGTCTCCCTAAATCATTTTCTCATTTATTAACACGACTATAACAGTTTTATTATTTTATGGCATTACAAAACCATCAAGGTTGGTGCCAGTGCCGCTTAATACAAAGCGGGTCGGCTGTTTGCCATCGGCATATTGTGCCAATGTGTCGGCGATATTTTCATAACGGCTATAATCAGCGCGATGCGTATGTGCGGCACAATGGGGCGTGAGCAACACATTATCAAGGGCTAAAAAATCATATTTTGAGCCTTGAAAAGCCCCACCCCTGTCGGGGTCCGCTTCGGGGGTTTTCACATCGGCAGGATAACGATACCATGTATCCAATGCCGCGCCGCCAATTTGTCGCTTTTGCAAGGCCGCATAAAGCGCGTCTTCTTCAACAACTTCGCCCCGTGCGACATTCACCAAATAGGCACTTGGCTTCATCTGCCCAAATGCGGCTTTATCAATCATCGCTTCGGTTTCTTCGTTCAAATCACAGGTGAGCACAATATAGTCGGCCTCGCCCAGCAATTTTGGCAAATCCGCTTGCCTGCCAATCCAGCTAAGCGGGGCAGGGGTGGCCTCGCGCTGGCGGCGGGCAATGGCGCAAATTTGCATATCAAAAGCGGCGGCGCGACTGGCCACCGCTTGGCCAATTTCGCCATAGCCAATAATGCCCAAAACTTTACCCGCCAAATCGCCATGCAGTGCTTGCGTGGTATTATTGCGCCCACAGCGATGCCACCGTCCAGCCTGCATATCGGCATGCAAGTTTCGCAATTCCAACGCATGTTCCAGCATCGCGCCAAACACAAATTCGGCTATTGGTGCGGCATGGCCGCCCGCATTGCACACTTGCAATCCTTTTGGCAGAAAAGCGGGGTCAATCCAATCGGTGCCAACCCAAGGCTGGATAAAGATTTTCAACTTGGGCGCGGCCATCAGTGCGGCAAAATTGCCCTGCGTTAAAAGAAAATCGGGGCTGATAACCGCCACTTCGCAATTTTTTATCAGCCTATCGCGTGCCGCCACATCATCATTGCACACCCACACATCAATTTGCCAATCAGATTTATCGGCAAAGCGACTGCGGATAATATCGGCATATTGCGCACCAATTATTCCAAAAATGGCAATATGCCGCATCTTTGTCTCCTATCCGCGCTTGCTAATTTCGGCCACGGCATAATCGGTAACAGCTTTATAATCGGCTTTGCCATTGGGTGCGCGGAAAGGTGGGCCGCCATCCAGCACATGTTTTGGGGTTTTATAGCCCGCCAGCTTTTCGCGCACAAAAAGCTTGAGCATTTCGCCGTCTAATGTTGCGCCATCTACCAGCTTAACAACGGCAGTGACGCTTTGCCCCCATTTTTCGTCTGGCACACCTACCACCAATGTATCATCTACATCTTCGTGCAGTTTCAATGCTTCTTCCACTTCTTCGGGATAAATTTTCTCACCTGCCGAATTGATACATACCGAGCCGCGCCCTAACAAAGTTAAAGTGCCATCTTCGGCCACCAAACAATAATCGCCCGGAATAGAAAATCGGTGGCCATTTATGGTTTTGAAAGTCTTGGCGGTTTTTTCTTCATCTTTATAATAGCCTATTGGTATTGGCCCGCCAAAAGCAATAAAGCCGGGCGTTTCACTGCCCCATGGGATTTCATTGTCATTTTCGTCAAATACTTTGCAATAATCATTGGTGGTAAATTTGCTGGTTGGCACGGGTGCGTCTTTCACCATCAGCGAGCTACCAAAGCCAACCGCCTCTGATGAGCCAAAACTATCGGCCAACACGCATTGCGGCAAAAATTCCAACATGGCTTGTTTGACTTCCATGCTCCACATCACGCCAGAAGAAATAATGCTCTCAAGGCTTGCCCCATCATAAGGCTTGCCATTTTCTTGCGCTTCTTGCATGGCAACCAGCATAGGCTTGGCAAAAGCGTCCCCGACAATCGCCATACTGCCGACCTTGTGTTTGTCCACCGCCCGCCACAATTCATGCGCGTCCAGCGAGGCCGCTTCAAGGGTTAAAATACAGCCGCCGCGCATCATCACGCCCATTGCGGTCAGCAAGCCTGTGCCGTGCATAAGTGGACAAGCTGGAATATAAATCTCGCCCGGCCCTTGCTCTTTGAGTGAGGTTTGCAACGCTTCCAAATTTTCTGGCACTTCGCCAAGTGCGCGCAGGGCAAGCAACTGCGTTTCGCGCAATGCATCATGCCCCCACATCACGCCTTTGGGCATACCCGTTGTGCCGCCTGTATAAAGAAACAGCAAATCATCAGGCGTGCGTTCCCCCTCATAATTGGCACTATCGCCAGCATTGACGAGTTCTTCATAATTCAAAATGCCTTCGGGCAAGTCATCAGGTGAAGTCGTGCCATCGCCGACTTCAATCCATTGTGTCACTTTGGGCAGGCGTGGCCGCAAAATCATAACATTGTCACGAAACTCTTTGCCATAGACCACCACAGTGGAATCGGAATTATCCAAAATATATTCAATTTCATCGGCTACATAGCGATAATTCACATTCACATGAGTCAGCCGAAACCGAAAACAGGCGGCCAGCAATTCTGAATATTCGGGGCGGTTACGCATATAAAAACTCACCTTGTCGCCCATTTTTGCGCCATTGGCCAGCAGGTTGCGCCCTAGCCGATTGGAACGCACATCCATCTCTTGCCAGCTAATAATGCGGTCGCCATGTATCAACGCCGGATGCCCCTCTGGAATAATAGGAATAATTGTGTCAAGAATATCACCGAAGTTCCAAGCCATTTTATTCTCCTTTTTGCTTTTATCTATCACTCTTATTTATGTCTGCCTATCAAACAAAGCACAAGCCCTGCTTGTCAAGCAACAATGAGCAAGATTATATATAAAAGAAATATATAGTGTGTGGGATAAATGAGAAATGGATAATTTTTAGCCGCCATTTGCTAACAGAAATAGAAGTGATAGAAAGTAATTTATGGAAAATCCAGTTTTTCTTCTTGGTTTTGGCCTATTTGTGCTTTGCCTATCGGGTGAAGGCATTGTGCGCGGTGCAGTGACTGTGGCGCATGCTTTGCGCGTATCACCGCTTATTATTGGCCTCACCATTATTGCTTTTGGCACATCTGCGCCCGAGCTTACCGTTTCCATTCAGGCGGCCATGCGCGGTGCTGGCGATATTGCTATTGGTAATGTGGTCGGCAGCAACATTGCCAATATCTTGTTGGTTTTGAGCGTGATGGCACTGGTGCGTAGCTTTGTGGTTGATGACATCACCATAAAACGTGATGGCAGTGTTATGTTGGCCAGCACGGCTGCGCTGGTGGGGCTGGCACTTTATGGCGAGATTTCGCGTTTGGCGGGCGGTGGGCTGTTGTTGGCTTTGCTGATTTATGGCGTATATTTGTTTCGCGCCCCGCCTAGCAAACAACAGCACGACACAGCACCAAGTGATGATATTGACGATAATTTATTGCGTGGCGGGGTGGCGGTTGGCTTGCTGGTGCTAGGGGCGGGTCTCATCGGTATCGTTTGGAGCGGTAATATGCTGGTGAGCGGCGCAATAGAGTTGGCGCGGCAATTTGGCTTATCGGAAACGGTGATTGGGCTAAGCGTGATTGCCATTGGCACTTCATTGCCAGAGCTAGGCGTTGCGATTTTTGCGGCTTTGCGCGGCCATGCAGGGCTGGCGATTGGCAATATCATTGGCAGTAATATCGCTAATATCTTGCTCATTTTGGGGGTGACGGCAAGCCTGACCCCTTTGACAATCGCACCAGAAATTGCGGCGCGGGATATTTGGGTTATGGCTATTGCGGCTGTGCT
>JBPCVS010000037.1:0-3812 GCA_051010295.1 Parvibaculales bacterium
ATTTAATTGAAGAATTGCAAAAAGATTATACCATTGTCATTGTTACCCATTCCATGCAACAAGCGGCTCGGGTTTCGCAAAAGACGGCTTATTTTCATCTTGGCACATTGATTGAGCATGGCAACACACAACAGATTTTCACAAACCCGTCCAACAATAAAACAGAAGCATATATTTCTGGTAAAATTGGCTAGCAAAGGAGTTAAATTATGCCAAAGCACCACACAGGCCGAAATAGCGGCCAACATATTGTATCCAGTTTTGATAATGAATTGGCAGAATTGAACCAGATGATTGCGCGGCTTGGTGGGCTGGCCGAAAGCCAGCTGGCTGCGGCAATGGCCGCATTAGAAACGCGCAATAGTCAACCATTATCCACATTGATTGCCAATGACGAACAGCTTGACGTGCTGGAATATGAGATAAATGAGCGCGTGATAAAGCTGATTGCTATGCGCAGCCCGCTTGCCCAAGATTTGCGCCGTGTCATTGCGGTTCTCAAAGTGGCTGCTATTTTGGAGCGCATTGGCGACTATGCCAAAAATATCGCCAAACGCGCTTTTGTTGTGATTGAAGAAGAAACAGACAGGGCGGACACAATAAGTTTTTCGCGTATGGCGGTGCTTGTGCAGCAGATACTCAATCAGGTGCTAGATGCTTATGCGACTGACGACACGGCGGCGGCGATGGAAGTGCGCCAACGTGATGCCGAAATTGACCAGCTTCACACCAGCTTGTTTCACGAAATTTTGGTTAAAATTTCTAAAAATCCAGAACAAGTATCGGCGGGCTCGCACATGTTATTTATTGCTAAAAATCTTGAACGCATTGGCGATTATGCAACGGGCATTGCCGAACAAATATATTTTCTCAATACGGGTTCATTTCCATCTGATGACCGCCCCAAAGATGATGGTTCAAGCACAATGCGTTTGAGTGAATAGGACGGAGAGCATTGTGCGCGGCCATCATTGGTGCAAGATGTGTTGACATTTGACGGGCTAACCCTCAACCCCGCCACCGCGTGCCAATATCATCCGCACAATACGCGGCGCAGGCTACGCGCTATCATTACAATCTGACAATTAATTTATTGGCGCGCCTTCAACAGTGATGCGGTGCATCTCGCGCCTTTCGCCATGATAATCATTCAAAGCATAATGCCATGTGCAACGATTATCCCAAAAAGCGATTGAGCCTTCGGCCCAGTTAAAACGGGTTGTGTGTTCCATCAATGTGGCGTGGCTATAAAGATAATCCAGCAACGGTTTGCTTTCGGCTGGTGTCCAATTTTCAAAATGCAAAGTAAAGCCGGGATTCACATAAAGAGCTTTGCGCTTGCTTTCGGGGTGCGTGATAATAACCGGATGTATCGCATCTTGTGTGGCTTTGTCGGCATTTGAAAAGCGCATATCTTTCATCTCTTTGTGATAGCCCGATTGCTCGCCAAATACATGGCGGCTGGAATGAACAGCCTGCATGCCCTCAAGGGTTTTTTTCAACCCTTCTGACAAATTGTCATAGGCTTTATACATGCAAGCAAAAAGCGTATCGCCACCGATAGGCGGGGTTTCTCGTGCCACCAAAATTGAGCCCATTGCTGGCACATGGTCATAGCTATGGTCGGTATGCCAGCCGCCACCGATATTAATTTTCTGGTCTTTTTCTTTAATCACATTGGCAATTTTCTCATAGCCCTCAACACGCGGAAAAAAGCGGTTAATGTTAATCTCTCCCCAACGTTCGGCAAAAGCGATATGGTCTTCTGGTGTCAATTCTTGGTCGCGGAAAAAAATCAACCCATGCTCAATAAAAGCATCGCGGATAGTGGCGAATTGCGAATTGGATAATTCATGGCTGAGGTCAACATTGGATATTTCCACGCCCACGCCGCCTGAGATAGGTTTCACTTGAACATTTGACATAATAATCCCCTTTGATGGGTTATAATAGAACAGCTCCGCATGGTTTGGCAAGGCCGCTTGATTTGGCGAAAAAGTGGGATATGTGGCCAATGTGGTAAAAATGCGCCTGTTTTTGTGCTACACAATATGCGAGATGGCGTGTTTGAGCCGAGAATTATGTTGAGTTTTGTTGAGGTGGTATGAGTCGCAGAGAAGCCTTATTATCAAATGTTGTGCAAATTGCCCGCCCTTTAACAATGCGGCAAGAGCGCATTGTTTCGGTTAAATTGCACCCCGATGCGGTTTCGGTTTTGCAGTTGCGCCCGATGCTGGATAGATGGCAGATGGAGCGGTTGGTTTCTTGGTCATTATCTGCGCCCATTGGCCGCGCTGCTGTGCAGGATAATTATCCGCTTTTGGTGAACGAGATTAGCGCGGCCGCCCACCAAGCGCGCATTGATGGGGTTGATGCTGGCATTTCTATTCCCGCCTCTTATTTTGATACGCGATTTTTAACACTGCCATTTTTTACGCAAGAAGATTTGGAACAAGAAAGCCAAGATGACGCGTTTTGGGAGGAATTTGACCCCGAACTCACCAATCTGGAAGGCAAGGTGGTGCGCTTCCAAATACTCTATTCCAGCGAAAATGAAGATAGGTCATTGGTGCTGGTATCTACAATTTCAATGACTGAGATTAACCGTTTTCGTGGGCTTTTATTGGATGCTAATTTGCTGCCTGTTTTTATTGAAAATGAATTATTTTCCACTCTTAATGGCATTTATACGCGCCTATCAGATGAAGATATTTACAAACCTTTCACCATGCTGCATTTGTGTCCCAATAATAATATGCTGGTTGGGCATACGCGTGGGCGCATTGTTTTCAAAAAGATTGAAATTTCCGATTTTGACGAAGCCTTGCTGTTGGAATTGGAGAGGGTAGATGATTTAAGTGGTGAGTTTTGGCAAGAGATTGCCATTCGTTTAAGCGAGCAAATCAAACAAGCCATTTCTTATTTGGTTGAAGAAAATGAATTTTTACGTCCTGAGAAAATTTTTCTGGTGTCGGAATATAAGGCGATTGACAATGTGGAAAGCTTGCTCAATGACTGGATAGATACAATCCGCCTTGTGCCTTATAATGCGATGAAAGATGTTGATGTGCCGCGAGCGCATGTAAAATATGTTGATTATTTCAACAATCCATCGGTTTTTACTTCTTCTATTGGGCTGGCCACGCAAGGCCTCAATGTTGAGGGCAAAGACGAAACCCACATGCCGCGCCGTCTGGTATCCATGAATTTTTTAGATGATGCAAAACACATTCGCAATAATCGCCGCTTAACGGCTGTTAATCGCGTGTTGAGTTTGGCGGTTGTCATTGTGATTTTTATTGTAAGCGGCTTTATGGGCATAAACACCGTGCCGGCTTATTTGCAAACACGTGAATCTTCAAAACGTTATGATAATCTCAAATCACTGGCTGTTGTGCAATCGGTGCGCCGCACGGCTAATGAAAAAAAGCTTTCTGAGATTGGCGCGTTAAATAAAAAAATCCAGAGCATGACAGTGATGAGTGGCTACAGCACATTTTTGGTTGAATTGCCCGCCCTTATACCAGCCGAGGCGGAACTTGAAACATTGAGTATTTCTGGTGAGGGATATGCTGAAATGACGGGCTGGGCAACGTCCAATCAAGCCATTGCCGACATTAAAAGTAATTTGAAGGCGCGTAACTTTTTTCGCCGCGAACCGACTGTTGCAAGCGAACGCGAAGGCGAGGCGTGGCGTTTTACCCTCATCGCTGATTTATCAAGGGTGGAATAATGTCATATTCAAACGCATCTACCCAAACGGCTTTGTCGCCATTGGCGCAGGATTTGTTGCGCGAGATTGAAGATGAGGC
>JBPCVS010000038.1:0-17521 GCA_051010295.1 Parvibaculales bacterium
GTCATTGTGCGCCACGATTGATTGTGAGGAATAAAACATGCCTGAAACAGGTGATGGAAAAAAATCATCCACTGACTCAGCATCTAGCAATATGCCATCAGATGATATGTTGCGTGATATGGCCAATGCTATTCGGGCGTTGGCAATGGATGCTGTGCAGAAAGCCAAATGTGGCCACCCGGGTATGCCGATGGGAACGGCTGATATAGCCACCATTCTCTATACCAAATTTTTGAAAATTGACCCACTTGCCCCCGATTGGCCAGACCGTGACCGCTTTATATTGTCGGCAGGGCATGGCTCTATGTTGCAATATGCACTGCACTATTTAATCGGTTTTAACGATATGGGCATGGAAGAAATACAAAATTTTCGCCAGCTTGGGGCGCGCACAGCAGGCCACCCCGAATATGGCCATGCGGGTGGCATTGAAACAACCACCGGCCCATTGGGGCAAGGGCTGGCAACGGCGGTTGGTATGGCACTGGGCGAGCGCATGATGAATGCACGGTTTGGCGATGAGCTGGTTGACCATTTTACCTATGTGTTGGCCTCCGATGGCGATTTAATGGAAGGCATCAGCCATGAGGCCATTTCAATTGCCGGACATCTCAAATTATCGCGGCTGATTGTTTTATATGATGATAATGAAATCTCCATTGATGGTCCCCTCAACTTGGCCGAATCTGGCGATGCGCTGGCGCGGTTTGAGGCCGCAGGCTGGGAAGCCGAGCGCATTGATGGCCATGATATGAATGCCATTGAAACGGCAATTACCCAAGCACGTCAAAGCGACAAGCCAAGCCTGATTGCCTGCCGCACCGTGATTGGCAAAGGTGCGCCCAACAAACAAGGCACCGCAGGGGCGCATGGCGCACCATTGGGCGACGAAGAAATTGCTTTGGTGCGTGAGACGTTAAACTGGACAGCAGAGCCATTTGAAATACCGCAAGAAATTTTGGATGCGTGGCGCATGGCCGGGCGTGGCTATGCCTCTGTGCGCAAAGCATGGGAGCAAAGATTGGCGGCCTGTTCGGCAGAAATAAAAAACCGCTTTAATCGCGTTAATGATGGCGATTTGCCCACCCGATTTGATGATGCAGTGCTAGAATTCAAACATCATCTGGCCAAAGAAATGCCCAACTGGGCAACCCGCAAAGCCTCTGAAGAGGTGCTTAAAATTATTGTGCCGCAAGTGCCAGAAATGATTGGCGGGTCGGCTGATTTAACAGGCTCTAACAACACCCGCACCCCCGACCAAAATGCAATTTCAAATAATAATTTCTCAGGCAATTTTATTCATTGGGGCGTGCGCGAACATGGCATGGGCGCGGCCATGAATGGGCTGGCACTGCATGGCGGCTTTATCCCTTATTCTGGCACTTTTCTGGTATTTTCCGATTATATGCGGCCAGCGATGCGACTGGCGGCACTGATGCAACAGCGCGTTATTTATGTGTTAACGCATGATTCTATTGGCTTGGGCGAAGATGGGCCAACCCACCAGCCCGTTGAACATTTGGCGGCATTGCGCGCCATGCCTAACTTATTGGTGTTTCGTCCGTCCGATGCGATGGAGACATTAGAATGTTGGCAATTAGCCCTCAAAAATGCCACCTCTCCCAGTGTGCTTGCCCTCACCCGACAGGCTGTGCCAGCGCACCGCGATTTTGAGGAACGTAATCTTTGTGCCAATGGTGCGTATGAATTGGCTGCTGGGGGCAGCAACCCGCACCTTACTTTGCTGGCTTCAGGCTCAGAAGTAACCATCGCCATGCAAGCGCGCACCATGCTAAAAGAAATTGGTATTCATGCGCGGGTGGTGTCTGTGCCGTGCATGGATTTGTTCAATAGCCAAACCAGCGAAACCCAAGCCGATATTTTGGGCAACGCGCCTGTGCGTATCGCCATTGAAGCCGCCGTAAAACAGGGTTGGGAGGCTTATTTGCGGCCACAAGATATTTTTATCGGCATGGAGGGCTTTGGCGCAAGCGCACCCGCACAACATTTATTTGAACATTTTGGTATAACCGCCAATGCTGTTGTTAGCGCGGCACAAGAAGCACTGGCGGCATTGGGTAAAACAGACAATAAATAGGAGACTAATATGACAATCAATGTTGCAATTAATGGTTTTGGGCGTATAGGCCGTTTGGTTTTGCGTGCCATTTTGGAGAGTGGGCGCAAAGATATAAATGTCGTGGCCATCAATGATTTAGGCACCCGCGAGGCCAATGCCCATTTGTTGCAATATGACAGTGTGCATGGCGTGTTGCCAATGCGCGTGCGCGCCACCAAAAGCGGTATTCGGGTTGGCAAAAATAGCACTATCAAAGTGATTGCACAGCGCGACCCTGCCGCTTTGCCATGGGATAAAATGAACATAGATGTCGTGTTGGAATGTACTGGATTGTTCACCGATAAAGCCAGCGCAAGCAAGCATTTGCAAGCTGGCGCAAAACGTGTGTTGGTGTCTGCCCCCGCAACAGGCGCAGATTTGACGGTGGTATATGGCGTTAACCACAAACAACTCAAAAAAAGCCATAAAATTGTTTCCAATGCATCATGCACAACAAATTGCCTTGCACCTGTGGCGCAAATTTTGGATAAAAATTGCGGCATTATGCGCGGCTATATGACAACGGTTCACGCTTTTACGGGCGACCAGAATACGGTTGATACAATACACAAAGATTTGCGCCGTGCGCGTGCCGCTTCGCTGTCAATGATTCCGACATCAACGGGTGCGGCCAAAGCCATTGGGCTGGTTTTACCCAAGCTGGCGGGCAAGCTGGACGGCTCGGCTATTCGTGTGCCAACCCCCAATGTGTCTATGATTGATTTGGTATTTATGCCTAAAAAAGCCACCACTGCGGCAAAAATAAATGCCGCCATGCGCAGAGCCGCCAATGGAAGTTTGAAAAACATATTAGATGTGTGCGATGAACCATTAGTATCAAGCGATTTTAATCACAACCCCCATTCATCAACTTTTGACCTAACCCAAACCCAGATTATTGATGGGCGGCTGGTGCGCGTGTTAAGCTGGTATGACAATGAATGGGGTTTTGCCAATCGCATGAGTGATACGGCTGTTGCGATGGGCAAGTTTGGCTGATAATACCTGATATGTCTGACACATTAAGCCGCAAAACACTAACAGATTTAATCAGCGAGCAAGCGGGCGGCAGTGTTGTTTTGGTGCGTGCTGATTTGAATGTGCCACTTGATGATGATTATAAATTGCGCGATGCCACGCGACTAATGCGGATTTTGCCAACGCTTAAAACCCTGTCTGAAGCGGGGATGAAAATCGGTATCATATCGCATTTTGGCCGACCCAAAGGCCAATATGTGGCGGCGATGAGCTTGCGTCCAGTGGCCAGCGCATTGGCAGAATTATTGAAAAAACCTGTCAGCTTTGCCGAAAATTGCATTGGCGAGGCCGCGCAATCCGCCTTAAACAAGCTGCCCGATGGCGGCATTTGTGTTTTGGAAAATACCCGCTTTCATGGCGGCGAAACAGCCAATGATAGTGATTTTGCCAAACAGCTGGCCGCCCCTGCACAAGCCTTTGTAAGCGATGCTTTTTCTGTTGCCCACCGCGCCCATGCCTCAAATGTTGGCATTGCCGCCTATTTGCCTAGCTATTGTGGATGCGCCATGCAAGCCGAGCTGGACGCATTGGAAGCCGCACTTGGCAACCCCAAACACCCCGTTGTGGCGGTGATTGGCGGAGCAAAAATATCAACCAAAATTGATATGTTGGGCAATTTGAGCCGCAAAGTAGATGTGCTGGTAATCGGCGGCGGTATGGCCAATAGTTTTTTGGCCGCGCAGGGCTATGAGATTGGTAAATCCTTGTGCGAAACCGCAATGCTAGAGACGGCGCGGGATATTTTGGCCAAGGCCGCGCAAAATAAGTGCCAAATTTTATTGCCGCAAGATGTGCAACTGGCCAAGCAATTTGCCGCCAATCAAAAAGTAACCAGCGCGCCCATTGATGCGATACCGCCTGACCAGATGATATTGGATGTTGGCAGCCAAAGCGTGGCGGCTATTTGTGCCACTTTTGAGGCCGCTAAAACGCTTATTTGGAATGGCCCTTTGGGGGCGTTTGAAATTGTGCCTTTTGATGCGGCAACCAACCAAACAGCCCATTATGCCGCCCAGTTGACCCAAGCGGGAAAATTGATTTCTGTGGCAGGCGGTGGTGATACAGTGGCCGCCCTTAACCATGCTGGTATTGGCGATGATTTCACCTATATATCAACTGCTGGCGGGGCTTTTTTGGAGTGGATGGAAGGCAAAAAGCTGGCGGGTGTGGAAGCTTTAATGCAATAATTATCTGAGGAGAAAAATATGAACAAGCAACAACTTGAAACAATCGCGCAGGCGATGGTGGCCGACGGCAAGGGAATCCTCGCAGCCGATGAAAGCACTGGCACAATCAAAAAACGTTTTGACTCGATTGGGGTGGAGTCAACTGCGGATAATCGGCGCGATTATCGTGAAATGCTGTTTCGCACCAGCCAAGCCATGCAGGATTATATTTCTGGCGTTATTTTATTTGATGAAACCCTGCGCCAAACTGCCAGCGATGGCACAAAACTTGCCCAACTGATTGCCGACACAGGCGCGTTGGTGGGCATTAAAGTTGATATGGGCGCAAAGCCATTGGCCGCCCATGAGGGCGAAATGGTGACAGAAGGGCTTGATGGATTGCGCGAGCGACTGGCGGAATATCATGCGTTGGGCGCGCAATTTGCCAAATGGCGTGGGGTCATCAATATCGCCAATCAGGCCTTGCCCAGCGCGGCTTGTTTGATGGCCAATGCGCATGCGCTGGCGCGTTATGCGGCTTTGTGCCAAGAGGCCGAAATTGTGCCGATTGTTGAGCCAGAAATCATTATGGATGGCGACCATTCAATTTATCGCTGTTATGAGGTAACCCAAGACGCACTCACGCATCTTTACGCCCAGCTAAAAGAGCAAAATGTGTATTTGGAAGGCACAATTCTCAAACCCAATATGGTGGTGTCTGGCACCCAACACGCCACCCAAGCTGACATTGAAGAAGTGGCGCAACGCACGCTTGATTGTTTTCAAAAATCTGTGCCAGAAGCCGTGCCGGGCATTGTGTTTTTATCAGGCGGGCAATCCGATACAGACGCGACCGCGCATCTTGACGCAATGAACAAATTGGGCAAAGCCGCGTGGAAACTCAGCTTTTCTTATGGGCGAGCGTTACAAGCCGCACCGCTTAAAGCATGGGGCGGCAAGGCTGAAAATATGATGGCAGCACAAGCGGCTTTTACCCATCGGGCTAAAATGAATGGGCTGGCCGCAAGCGGCAAATGGGATTCTTCCCTAGAAAAGAGTTAAGCTTTTTTCGGCTTCAAATCAAAAATCTTGGCCGATGGCGCATCTAGCAAAGCCTGTGCCGCCGCTATAATTTGTGCCGCATTAAGCCCCGCCTTATCATACATAGCGGACGGATTGCCCTGCTCAATAAATATATCTGGCAGGGTGAGGGCGCGCATTTTAAGCCCCGCTTTGCCCGCATTATCAAAAATCCCATTTTCTGCCAGCAAATTCATCACATGCGCACCAAAGCCGCCAATCGCGCCTTCTTCTAATGTTAATAAAACCTCATGGTTACGCGCTAGTTTCAAAATCAAGTCGCTATCAAGCGGTTTCATAAAACGCGCATCCACCACGCTGGTGCGATGGCCTGCCGCATCCAGACGGTCGGCGGCGGCGTGGGCTTCTTGCAGACGCGCCCCATAATTTAACAAACAAACATTTTCGCCACGCCGCACCACGCGCCCGCGCCCTATGTCTAGCTTTTTGCCATGTGCGGGCAAGGCAATGCCTGTGCCAGCACCACGCGGATAACGCAACGCGCTTGGGTGGTCGCTATAATCAGCTTGCGTTGCAACCATGTGCATCAATTCCACCTCATCACCCGCCGCCATCAGCACCATATTGGGCAATGTGCCAAGATAGGCCATATCAAAAGACCCCGCATGCGTTGGGCCATCGGCACCCACCAATCCAGCGCGGTCAATCACAAAACGCACTGGCAAATTTTGAATGGCAACATCATGCACCACTTGGTCATAGGCGCGTTGCAAAAAAGTTGAATAAATCGCGGCAAAGGGCTTCATGCCTTCTGCCGCCAAACCTGCCGCAAAAGTAACCCCATGTTGCTCGGCAATGCCAACATCAAAAGTGCGGTCGGGATAGATTTTGGCAAATTTATCCAACCCTGTGCCAGACGGCATCGCCGCCGTAATAGCAACAATTTTATCATCGCGGGCGGCAACATCAATCAAGCTACGCGCAAAAACCGAAGTATAGCTAGGCGGTGCGGGGGTGCTTTGGGCTTGTTCGCCTGTTACGATATTAAACTTGCCAACCCCGTGATATTTGTCTGCTGCCGCTTCGGCTGGCGCATAGCCATAGCCTTTTTTCGTCACCACATGCACTAGCACCGGGCCGCTTTTTAGGTCACGCACATTTTCTAGCACCGGCAATAAATGGTCAAGATTATGCCCGTCCACTGGCCCAACATAATAAAAACCCATCTCCTCAAAAATCGTGCCACCGGTCATTAACCCCCGCGCATATTCTTCAATTTGCCGCACCTTATCTTCCATACCCTCTGGCATATGCTTGAACATAGTCTTCACCATATTGCGCAAATTAGTATAGCTTTTGCCTGATAAAAGCCGCGCCAAATAAGCACTCATCGCGCCCACAGGCGGTGCGATGGACATATCATTATCATTGAGAATAACCACCATTCGGCTTTTTAAGGCACCTGCATTATTCATTGCCTCATAAGCCATGCCAGCACTCATCGCACCATCGCCAATCACGCTGACAACATGATTATCGCCGCCGACAATATCGCGGGCGACTGCCATGCCTAAGCCTGCCGAAATGGAGGTTGAAGAATGGCCAGCCCCGAATGGGTCAAAAATGCTTTCTGCTCTTTTGGTAAAGCCTGAGAGCCCATTTTCTTGGCGCAAAGTGGTGATGCGGTCGCGCCGTTGGGTAATAATTTTATGCGGATATGTCTGATGGCCGACATCCCAAATAAGCCTATCATCTGGCGTATTAAACACATAATGCAACGCAATCGTTAGCTCCACCACGCCTAGCCCCGCCCCCAAATGGCCGCCCGTTTGCGACACAGCAGAAATTGTTTCGGTGCGTAATTCATCGGCCAGTTGTTTAAGCTGGCTTTTGTCAAGCTTGCGCAAATCTGCTGGACGCGCAATTTTATCCAATAATTCTGTGCGTGATTTTGCCAATTTTGTATCCTTTCCTATGGCTTTCCTATGGGCTTTATGGCGCGGTTTTATCAGTTTTTGCGCGAAATAACAAATGCCCCTGCCGCCCGCAATGGGTCAGCCGACGCGCCAAAAATTTCTAAATAGGCAAGGGCTTGGTCAACCAAAAGCCGCGCTTGCGCTTGGGCACCCTCAACGCCCAAAAAAGAAACAAAAGTCGCTTTTTCATGGCCTTCATTTTGGCGGGGCATTTTGTCTGATAAATTGCCATCACCCTCTACATCTAAAATATCGTCAATAATCTGAAAAGCCAGCCCAACATCATGCGCATAGCCAGAAAGCGCGTGTCGTTGGGCTTTATCGCCTTCGCCCAACAACGCGCCTGCATCCACCGCAAAGCTAATGAGCGCGCCGGTTTTCATTTTCTGAAGCCGCGTCAGCCCACCCGCATCTAGCGTTTGGGCAGGCGACAACATATCAATCATCTGTCCGCCAACCATGCCGTGCATACCAATAGATTGCGCCAATTCACTAATCAGCTGAAGCCTTATCTGCATGGTTTTATGGGTTTTTTCATCCGCCAAAATTTCAAAAGCCAAAGTCAATAACGCATCACCCGCCAAAATAGCGGTTGCCTCGTCAAAGGCTTTGTGCAGGCTGGCGCGGCCACGCCGCATATCATCATCATCCATTGCGGGCAAATCATCATGTATCAGCGAATAGCAATGCACACACTCAATGGCAACGGCAGTATGAATGGAAACATCTTCCTCCACCCCAAAAAGCCGCGCTGTTTCAACACATAAAAATGGACGAAACGCCTTGCCGCCCGCCAGAGCTGTATAGCGCATCGCCTCAAATAAACGGCTTTCTGGGCCATCGGGTTGGTGCAAAAGCCCATCAAGGGTTTGATATATTTGTTCGCCAATATGGGAAAAAATATGCCCCTTATTCTTATCCCCGCCCCCATGTTGCGTGTTGTCTGTTGTCACGGATTACTCGCTATCCAGCGGCTCGGTCTGGGTGCCCTCGCCGGTGATTTTTTCAATCCGTGCTTGCGCTAATTTTAACTTATTCTCGCAATGGGCACGCAACTGGCTACCCCGCCGATAAATCTCAATCGACTCCTCAAGCGCAACATCACCTGCTTCCAGCCTATCAACAATATCTTCCAGCTCTTCCAAAGCTTGCTCAAAACTCATCGCTTCAATATCTGCGCTTATTTTATCTTCGGCCATTATGGTGCTCCTATTGTTGAATAGTAGCATACGCCATTTTCATCTGTCTGCATGGTCAAATCGCCACGATGCACAAGGCACATTAAATGTGCCAAACTTTCGCCAGTGGCCATAAAGAATACATCGCCCTTGATTTTGCGGGCAAACAGGGCAGAAAAAACTTCTTTATCTGTTGCTTTGTGCGGGGTGACGCACAATTTTACCAGCCGTGCCAAGCCGCGCTCATGGCCATCAATTAAAGCTTGCAAACGTTTATGCAAGCCATAAAAAGGCTCATTATGCGAAGGCAACACTAATACATCTTCTGGCAGAACAGATATAAGCCGCGCACAACTATCCAGCCAGTCTTGTAAAGGATTGCCCATCGGCTCGGTTGGAAAAAGCGATACATTGGAAGAAATACGCGGAATAACTTGGTCACCAGAAATTAAAACACCCAATTCGGCACAATAGAGACAAATATGTTCTGGCGCATGGCCAGAGCCAACTTCAATTTGCCAATGCCGTCCGCCAATGGTGAGTTCATCGCCTTGTTTGAGCCGCGTATAGGCCTGCGGCAATGGGTAGATATTTTCGCCAAAACCACCAAAACGCGCACAATAGCGGTTAATGCCCTCTTCACTAAAACCAGCAGCACGATAAAAGCGGATAGCCTCTTCTGGTGCTTTGCGCCCTGTATCGCCAGCCATAGCGCGACACATTAAATAATCGGTGCGCGACATTAAAAAACGCGCATCAAAATGTTTCACCAGCCAACCCGCCAGCCCCACATGGTCGGGGTGCATATGCGTAACAATCACCCGCTTAATGGGTTTGCCGCCCATAAAGCCATCAAATAGCTGCAGCCAGTTGCTTCGTGCAATATCGGTATCAACACAACTATCAATCAACGTCCAGCCATCGCCATCTTCCAGCAACCACAAATTAATATGGTCAAGCATATAAGGCAGGGGCATCCGCACCCAATAAACGCCATCGGCCACTTTTTGCGGTGTCGTTGCCTCAGGTATCGTTTCAAATGGATAAACCAGCCCATGCGCTTTTGGCTTTTTTTCTGCCTGTGGCATTTTTGCTTGTTTTGTGTTGCTCACGATAAATCCTTGCTGAACTATTGCAAATATCGTCAAATTTACGATATTCACTTCCATCTATAAATCAGTCTATGGGCATTGCTCTATTTTTGCAATTAACTCATTTTAGAAACTTAAACCCAAAATTAAAGGAACAAGACGTAAAAGCTGATATGCCCATTCTTCAACCCAGCCCCGCCACCATTGGCCAATGCGTTACGGCATTGCAACAAGACGCGCTTATCGGCCTGCCAACCGAAACGGTTTATGGGCTGGCGGCCAATGCGTTGAGCGAGGCCGCGCTGGCCAAAATTTATGAAGCCAAAGCGCGGCCAAAATTTAATCCGCTTATTTGCCATATTGCCGATATTGATGCGGCGGTGAAACTTGGCGACTTTAATGCAGATGCACATATATTGGCCGCCGCTTTTTGGCCGGGGGCTTTAACATTAATTGTGCCGCGCTTGCCTGATTGTCCAGTGGCATTGCTGGCCAGTGCTGGCTTGCCAACCCTCGCATTGCGCGTTCCCTCCCATCCATTGATGCAACAAATTTTGCAAAAATTTGCCGCCCCCATCGCTGCGCCAAGTGCCAACCCATCGGGTCGCCTTAGCCCAACAACAGCGCGTCATGTGGCCGATTTATTGCCCAAATTGCCAGTGTTAGATGGCGGCGATTGCGCCATCGGCCTTGAGTCAACCATTATTGGCTGTATTGATGAAAACCCTATTTTGTTACGCGCTGGCGGCGTGGCACGCGATGATATTGAAAATGTTTTGCAAAAAAAATTACGCACCATGAAAAACCAACAAAGCGAACAAGCATTGCTGGCACCCGGCCAACTGGCGCAACATTATGCACCGCGTTGCACCTTGCACATAAATTGCCGTGCGGTGGGCGATAAAATATGGCTTGGCTTTGGCGCACAAGACAGCAAAGCTGATGCTAATTTAAGCGCGAGCGGCAATTTGACACAAGCGGCAGCCAATTTATTTGCCATGTTGCACCAGCTTGATAATGAGGCCGTCAAACAAGGGCGCGATTTGGCGGTTAGCCCAATCCCACATATCGGGTTAGGCGAAGCCATTAATGACCGACTAGAGCGGGCGGCTCAAAAATGCTGAATAATTAAAGTCGGCACATTGAGGCAATGCGATTTAACCGTCATAACTTTGGTGTTTTGCTTGCGCCCTTCGCGCACCGATGACACCGTGATTCCCGCATCGCTCATGCGGCGATGGGTGGCTTCAATATCATCAGTTTTTAGTGCCATGCCCCACCAATTATCCATAGCAGGTGCTTTGTCATTGGCAATCGCTTCAATGTGCATCTGATTGCACCGAAAAAACAACATATCACCGCCCCATTCGGGGCGCGATTGTTCTAATGCCAGACGAATACCTAATTGTGTGCCATAAAAATTTTTGGCCGCCGCGCCATCGCGGGTTTGCAACACAACATGGTCAACTGCCGTGCAATGGCTTTTGGGGTGGGTGGTGGCGGCAATTTGCGCCATTGGCAAAGCCTCCATATCCTCATGCTGGATACAAAAACCAAATAAACCCCGCGCCGCCTCACGCGGCCAAAACATAGTGCGCCAATGGCGTTGCGCCCCGCTTTTATTATCAACGCCATGCGCAGCTTGTGGGTCGCTCACATCAAGGCCTTTTGTGCGCGCTTGCGCTAAAAAATTTTCTGCATCATCAGTGCCAAAAATCACCGCCAAAATGCTTTCGTCCTTTTCGGCCAAATGCTCACGCACCATATCAGCCGCCCACCCCTGCGCGGCTTTGCCATCAACCGCCAGCAATTCTAAATAGGTGTTATCAAGCCGAAACAAAATATTCGCACTGCCATAATCGGGATGTGTGCCGTGCCAACTGGC
The DNA here is from genome assembly GCA_051010295.1 of Parvibaculales bacterium. Taxonomy (GTDB): domain Bacteria; phylum Pseudomonadota; class Alphaproteobacteria; order RS24; family RS24; genus JBPCVS01. Next base: position 11,495 of record JBPCVS010000038.1, read on the forward strand.
ATCGCGCCCTAACATAAGCGACACATCATGCGCGGCTTTCTCAAGGTCGCGCACCGCAATAATAATATGATCAATAAATGTAGCCATGCGGCAAGATTATGCAGTAACAAAAATAAATCAAGCCAGCTTTGATATTAAAATTTAATCAGCCTATGGCTAACCACATCACCAGCACTAATGCCCAAACGCAATGCCTCGCCTGCCGCAATCTCCAGCACCCCAGCAACGGGTATATCCGAGCTTGTTGTCATATCAGATTGCGTGTCGTGGCGGGTTACAATTTTGCTGATGATACCATCGGGGGCGATAAAAATCATATCAAGGGGAATGAGCGTATTGCGCATCCAAAAACGCGTTTTGCGCGGTGGCGAAAAGACAAACACCATACCCATCATCGGGGGCAGATGACGCACAAACATAAGCCCTTGTTTTTGTTGTTGAGCAGTGAGGGCAAAACGCACCGAAAAGTGATAATTTTGCCCAGATTGGGTGGTAATTTCTAGCGGGTGCGCGTGCAAAAGCTGCGAAGATTCGGAAGAATTGGACGATGCTATTTCTGCGGGCAAAAAAGCAAACAGAGAAACAAATAACAAGATAAGCCGATATTTTTGCATAAGCCACCATGCCATTGCCGCTAAAACAGGTCAAATTTATCATGTAATTTGCCATGTAATTTGCCATATAATTTATTTGGCAATTTTCTATTTGCCGTTAAGATACACCAAATGGGAGACACATTATGAGCAATTCACTATTTGATTTAAGCGGCAAAACCGCACTGGTAACAGGCGGCAATCGCGGCATCGGGCTGGGCATGGCACGCGCTATGGCAAAAGCCGGGGCGCAAATTGCCATTTGGGGCAGTAATGCCGAAAACAACGCCGCCGCCACAAAAACCCTCATAGGCGACACCAAAAATAAAGTGATGGCATGGCAGGTGAATGTAGCCGATGAGCAGGCAGTGGAAAAAGCCTTTGCCGAAACATTGGAAGAGATGGGGCGCGTGGATAGCCTGTTCGCCAATGCTGGCATCGGCAAGCTGGCGGGTAGTTTTGCACAAATGGATACGCAGGCCTATCGGGAGGTGCTGGCGGTTAATCTTGATGGCGTGTTTTTTACCCTGAGGGCTGGGGCGCGGCACATGGTTGAACGCGCCAAGAGTGGCGATGAAAGCGGCGGTGCGCTCGTAGGCGTGGCCAGCCTTGCCGCCATTGAGGGCGCGGCGCGTAACCAACATTATGCCGCCACCAAAGGCGCGGTTGTCTCAATGATAAAAAGCATCGCGGTAGAACATGCGCGTTATGGGGTGCGCGCCAATGCCATTTTGCCCGGCTGGATTGCTACCGATATGACAACAGGCTTGCAAGAAAACGCCGCCTTTGCCGAAAAAGTGTTGCCGCGTGTGCCAGCGAGACGCTGGGGCAAGCCAGAAGATTTTGGCGGTATCGCGGTTTATCTCACCAGCCAAGCATCGGCCTATCATAATGGCGATTCATTTGTGATTGATGGCGGCTATTCAATTTTTTAGGATAGCTTGTTTTACAGCGCGATTATCACGCGGCCACGCACCGCACCCGCCAAAATTTGCGCCCCCAATTCAGGCAAATCCTCCAGCTTGTGTGTGTGGCTCATCGCATCTAGCTTGTCCATATCAAGGTCGCTGGCCAGCCGCGCCCAAGCTTGCTCGCGCAAAGCGGTGGGTGCCATCACGCTATCAATGCCGCGCAAAGTAACCCCGCGCAAAATAAACGGCATCACGCTGGCGGGTAAATCGGCACCTTGTGCCAAACCGCAAGCCGCCACCGTGCCGCCATAACAGGTTTGCGAAATGGCAGTAGCCAATGTGTGGCTACCAACCGCATCAACAACCCCCGCCCATTTTTCTGCATCTAAAGGACGCGCAGGTTCGGCCAATTCAGCGCGGTCAATAATTTTTGTCGCGCCGAGTGCCTGCAAATAATCAGCTTCCTCAGCGCGGCCAGTAGAGGCCACAACCGCATAGCCCAGCTTGCTCAATAGCGCGATGGCAACACTGCCCACGCCGCCTGCCGCACCTGTTACCAAAATTTCACCAGCATCTTTGGGCGTGTTCTGCTCTATCGCCAAAACGCACAACATGGCCGTATAACCAGCCGTGCCAATCGCCATTGCACGGGCGGGCGAAATTGCCGCAGGTTTTTTAACCAACCAATCGCCCTTAACCCGCGCCTTGCCCGCATAGCCGCCAAAATGGGTTTCGCCCACGCCCCAGCCATTCAAAATCACTTCGTCACCGATTTTGAAATTGGCATGGTCAGATTTTTCCACCACCCCAACAAAATCAATGCCCGGTATCATCGGCCAAACGCGCACCACTGGCACCGCGCCTGTGAGGGCTAACCCGTCCTTATAATTGAGGGTAGAATGCGACACCGCCACCGTCACATCGCCCGCCATCAAATCAGCTTCGGTTAAGTCAACAAATTCATGAGCTTGCCCATCATCAGTTTTGTTAAGCCGCAAAGCGCGGAAATTATCTGTCATCAATCTCTCCCTATTTATAAATCAAATTCAATCGGTTGGCCGTGCGCGGGGGTGATGAGTTCATCTTCCCACATTACGCGTTGGCCGCGTATCATTGTGCCTTTTGGCCAGCCGATAATGTCCATATCGGTAAAAGGCGACCAGCCGCAACGGCTTTGTAGCCAGTTTTCTTCAATGCGGCGTTTGGCTGACAAATCCACAAAAGTCAAATCCGCATGGCCGCCCTCCACCACCACGCCTTTATCTTTCAGCCCAAATAGTTTTTTCGCGTTTAGGCTGGTAAGCTCCACCAATCGGGTGAGTGGCAATTTGCCCGCCGCCACATGATTAAGCATCAGTGGCAACAAAGTTTGCACACCCGGCATCCCGGCTGGCGAATTGGGATAGGTGTTGGCTTTTTCTTCCCCCGTATGCGGTGCATGGTCAGAGCCGATAACATCAACAATGCCCTGCTCCAATGCCTGCCACAAAGCCGCCTGATGTTGGGCGGTGCGGATAGGCGGGTTCATCTGCGCGTGGGTGCCAAGCCGTGCATAACAATCAGGCGCGGCTAAGGTTAAATGTTGCGGGGTCACCTCCACCGAAACAAAGTCGCGGTTTTGCGCCAAAATCTGCATTTCCTCTGCGGTGGTTACATGCAACACATGGATATTTTTACCCGCCGCCCGCGCCAGCTTAATCAATCTTTGGGTGCTTTGAATGGCGGTTTGCTCATCGCGCCAAATCGGGTGGGTTTCCACTTTGCCCGTTTGCGCCAAGTGGCGACGCTCGCGCAGGCGAAACTCATCTTCGCTATGAAAAGCCGCACGGCGCGAAATATGCCGCAAAATATCGGCCACGCCATCATCATCTGGCACCAGCAAATTGCCAGTTGATGAGCCCATAAAAACTTTCACCCCGCACACCCCAATCTGGCGTTCCAGCGTGGGCAATTCATGCGCGTTTTCATGCGTGCCGCCCACATAAAAAGCAAAATCGCAAAACATACGATTGCTGGCGCGTTGCACCTTATCAGCAATGGCCGCAAGGCTGGTGGTGGGCGGTTTGGTGTTGGGCATTTCAAACACCGCAGTTACCCCGCCCATCACGGCACAACGCGAACCGCTTTCCAAATCTTCTTTCTGTTCCAAACCCGGCTCGCGAAAATGCACTTGTGTATCAATAACGCCCGGCAAAATGGTTAACCCCCGCGCATCAATATGGGTTGCGCCATCGCTGGCTGACAAATCGCCCAGCGCGGCAATGCGGCCATCATTGATGCCAATATCGCAAGCCGCGACACCCTCATGCGTTGCCAACTGGCCACCCGTAATGATTGTTTCAAATTTTTGGCTCATTTTTGACTCACCTTAATTGTCCAAATTTGGCAAAATTATTTTCTTTCTTCTTTCTGACTATCAGAAAGTGGGGGCTTTGTCGCTAGTTTTGCCAATTCCGCACACAAATAATCGGCCAATGCACTCACATTGCTTCCTGCAAACAAAGCATAGGGGCGCGCAAGCGGTGGGGCGTGGGCATCAAGCCGCACCACCATCGGCACATTGCAAGCAACTGCCAAACGGCAAACTAGCCTATCACTGCCAATCACAGCCTGTGCGCGGTGCATAAGCGCGACCTGTTTGGCAAAAGGCAAATCAGCTAAAAAACTCACCTGACCATTGGGCAAATTGGCCATAATTTCTTCGGCCATTGGTGATTGCGCCGCATCCAACAAAGCATAATGCGCTTGGCCAAAATAGCCGCCCGCTTGGGTTAGCCGCCACGCTAATTCGGCATAATGTTTGGCTTGCCAAACAGTGCGCCCCGCCTCGCCACAGGCCAACACAATAAGCGGTGTTTCATGGTGCAAAGTTTGCGACAAAATTTGTGGCAAAGGCAAATGTTGTTTGTCTGGCACAAAAACAACTGGCGCACAAATTTGTGATGGGTCAAGTGCATCACAGCTTTGATAGGCCGAGTCGGAAAGCTGGATAATATGGCGATAACCCGCCCATAAAAGCGAGGGCAAAATGCCCCCACGCAGAGCGACCACCCGATGCCAAAACCGCCCGGTAAATTTTATGCCCAACAACCCCCGTGCCAAAATACCAGCATCGGCATTTTGCAGATGAAAGTGTAGCTGCTTTGAGGCAGTTTTGCCGATGGGGGCATAGAATTTTTTTTGCTCAACACTACACACAATATCAATATTTGCCTCTGGCAAGCGATGCAGCAAGGCCGCCAATGTGCCAGTCGCAGTAAAGGCCGACAAATCATCATAGGGGGCTAAAAATAAAATAGATTGCGTTGCCATGCTCTTTTATAACCCAGCAAAAGCGACCCGACCAGCCAATCAAAGGGGTAAAACGCTTGAATTTTTATAAAATTTGTCGCATGGCTTAATAGATGACGCTTTTAGCCACAGTTTTTTCAGACCGCGCCTGCCTGCATATTGGGGGAGCGCAGGCGGCTGATTTTTTGCAAAATCTGATTACGCAAGACATAAAAACCTGCCAAGCGGGGCATTTGCGCATGGCGGCCTTGCTGACAGCACAAGGCAAAATCTTATATGATTTTTTGATTTTTGCCGATACTAGTGGTTATGTGCTGGATTGCGATGCCGCCCAAAGGGACGCATTGGCCAAACGTCTCACGCTTTATAAATTGCGTGCCGATGTAACGATTGAGATGATTGATAGTGTGCCGCTTGGCCTGTGGCAACAAGATAACCCGCCTGCGCCAAATGATGGCTTTATGGCCGACCCACGCCACCCAATGCTGGGCTTGCGCGGCTATGCCAGCACCGCCACGCCCCACACCCCCACACCACTTGCTGATTGGCAAGCACAGCGTTTTGCTTTGGGAGTGCCGCAAGGCGGCGATGATATGCCGCCCGCCCGCTTTTTTCCGCTTGAATTTGGTTTTGATAAAATGCAAGCGATTGATTTTAACAAGGGTTGTTTTATCGGCCAAGAAGTGGCTTCGCGCACACACCGCAAGGGCCGATTGCGCAAACATTTATGGCCATTGCATTTTGCCAGTGCCGCACCGCCGCCACAAACGCCAATTTTGATTGGCGAGCGCGTGGTGGGCGAAATTGTTAATCATCATGAGCGGCTGGCATTGGCCTTGTTGCGCGATGATGCCGATGCTTCGCAAATGCGCGCCGACAATCATAAATTCAGCATTGGTGAGGGTGTTTTTGGCACATTTGGAGATGGTGGGCGTAACGAGGGTGAAAAAACCGCGCATGACTAAACAAGCCAAAAACCCCTCTGAAGTGCTGATTGATATTAGCACCGCCATTATTCGCGTTGAAGATGGCGCAGTGCAGTGCCGCATTGTGTATGGTGAAGATGGGTTGCCCGACCGCCTGCCTTTTGGGGCTTTTTTGCCGCATAAACACCGCACAATGGAAATCGGCTTGCGCGAATTTGTGTGGCAACAAGTGGGGGTAAAACTTGGCCATGTGGAACAGCTTTATACATTTGCCGACCAAAGCCGCCACCAACTCGGCCAAGATGG